>DASWVS010000109.1:0-2825 GCA_036401135.1 Fimbriimonas sp. | reverse complement strand
GCGGCGACGTGAGAAAGCTCTGCAGGGAGCGACGCATGCCGCATTAAAGCCTGAATCAATCGGGGGATTTGTGTTGCCTCGGCAGCCTCGGTCGATGACGAGCAGAGGGAAACGTCCCGTCTGCTGCCGAGGCTTCCGCTCGAGGGGTGAAGCCTCGGCAGCGGACGATCTTAGCATCTGACTGCCGCCGGGGCGAGGCTGCCGAGGCAACGGCATTCGTGTGGCTGTCGGCGACCCTCGTCATCCCGAGCGTGGCCGCAGGATTTGCCGGGCATGCGCGCGGGATGATCGCCGAAACCCAGCTATAGTCAGACCATTGGGTCCCTGGATGAGGGCCCGTCGAATGGCGCCCTTCATCTTGGTTGAGGGCTTCCTCCCCCGACATCGATGGAGATGGCGCACTCGGAAACACGGAGGAACAGCCCTGACAGCAGGGCTGTTCCTGGATCTCACGAGAGCGGGATTTGCGTGCTGTGCTTCGTCGTGGCGAGGACGAACGACGTCCGAATCTGGCCGATCCCTTTGATCTTGCTCAGACGCTCACGGATCAGCTGCTCGTATGCCCGGATGTCCCTGACCACGATCTTCAGCAGGAAGTCGTACTCGCCGCTCACGTGGTAGCACTCCAGCACCTCCGGGATGTCCAGCACCGCCCTCCGGAACCGCTCGATCGGCTGTTCCTGGTGCAGCGACAGCGTGATCATCGCCAGCGCCGTGATCCGCAGCCCCATCCGCTCGGCGTCCAGGATGGCGAAGTAGCCCCGGATCAACCCCGCCTTCTCGAGCTGCCGGACCCGTTGGAGGACCGAAGGCGGCGACAGCCCGACCTTCTTCGCGAGGTCGGCGTTCGTGATCCGTCCGTCCGCCTGCAGGAGCGCCAGGATGTGGATGTCGACTTCGTCCAGGTGCGTTTTCATAGCGATGCCGTCCGGCTCGGATAAGGATATACGTTTTGGCCTTGCCTTTGCGTCAAACTCGTCCCATGGCAGCCTCTGCAACCCTTCCGCGCTGGGACATGGACGTCGTCTATCCGGGCCTCGCCTCGCCTGAGTTCCGCGCCGCCTTCGACCGGATCCTCGAGGACATCGGCCGGATCGAACAGGACTTCGATTCGCGCGGGATCGACAAGGGCGGGCCGGGAAACGCCTCCACCCTCGACCCCACGCTGAACGAGGTGAACGCTTTCCTCGACCGCTTCGAGACGCTTTACTCCTACGTCGCCTGCATCGTCTCGACCGACACCCGCGACGAGGCGGCGCTCGCGGCCGAGAGCGAGCTCGATCAGCCGCTCTCGCGAGTCCGAAAACTGCTGAAGCGCCTCACCGCCTGGGTCGGCGGCCTCGACCTCAAGAAGGCCCTGGCCGAATCCGAAACCGCCAAGGAGCACCGGTACTTCCTGGAACGGGCCCGCATCGCCACCGCCCACCTGATGGATCCCGAACTCGAGTCGCTGGTTTCGGACCTGGAGATCACCGGCTCTTCGGCGTGGGACAAGCTGTACGGCAAAATCACCAGCCAGCTCCCCGTCACCCTCGAATACCGGGGCAAGACGGAGACCCTGCCCATGAGTGCGATCCGGGCGCTCGCCTCCGATCCCGACCGAGGCAAACGAAAGGCCGCGTACGACGCCGAACTCGCCGCATGGAAATCGGTCGAGGTCCCGATCGCGTCCTGCCTCAACGGCATCAAGGGCGAGACCCTGACCGTCACCCGCCGCAGACAGTGGTCGAGCCCCCTCGAGGCGGCATGCTTCAACGCGAGCATCGACCTACCCACCCTCGACGCGATGATGCTCGCCGCGCGCGAGTCGTTCCCGATGTTCCGGCGCTACCTGCAGGCCAAGGCGAGGGCGATCGGCGTCGACCGGCTCGCCTTTTACGACCTGTTCGCCCCGATCGCCAAGGAGACGAAGCCCTGGTCGCGGGAAGAGGCGGAATCCTTCGTCGTTGACCAGTTCGCAACCTACTCGCCCAAGCTCTCCGAGTTTGCCGCGAGGTCCTACCGTGAGAGTTGGATCGACTGGGAGCCACGCGACGGCAAGGTCGACGGCGCCTACTGCGCGCCGCTGCGCATGGACGAGTCTCGGATCCTGATGAACTTCAAGGGAACCTACGACTCGGTCCGTACCCTGGCCCACGAGCTTGGCCACGGCTACCACAACCTGTGCCTGAAGGACCGCGTCCCGCTTCTGAAAGATACGCCCATGACCCTCGCCGAGACTGCCAGCATCTTCTGCGAGACCATCGTCAAGAACGGCGTCCTGCAGACGGGGACGGACGAGGAGAAGCTGGTCGCCCTCGAAGGAGCGCTGACTGGCGCCTGCCAGGTGGTGGTCGACATCAGCAGCCGGTTCCTGTTCGAGCAGAGCGTCTTCGAATTGAGGTCCAAGCGAGAGGCCAACCCGAGAGAGTTCTGCGAACTGATGCTCAAGGCTCAGAAGGAGACCTACGGCGACGGCCTCGACGAAGCGCAGCTCCACCCTTACATGTGGGCGGCGAAGGGCCACTATTACGGCTCCTCGTACTATAACTTCCCGTACATGTTCGGGCTGCTGTTCGGGCTTGGATTGTACACCGTGTATCAGAATGAAGGGGAAGCGTTCAAAGCGCGGTACGACGACCTGCTCGGCTCGACCGGCACTGCGGACGCGACCACCCTCGGCTCACGGTTCGGTATCGATATCCGGACGCCCGATTTCTGGCGCGGCTCGCTCGCCCAGATCGGCGCCGACTTCGAGCGTTTCGAGTCGCTGATCTGATGCAGCGAAAAGCCCCTCGCGGCAGATCGCTGCGAGGGGCTTACCAAGCTTATCGGTCGACTTCGTT
>DASWVS010000108.1:0-4369 GCA_036401135.1 Fimbriimonas sp. | reverse complement strand
CGGTTCATCATCCCTCAGGAATGCCGGGACCTGGTGCGGGACCAGCTGGACCTTTGCGGGATCGATGAGCGGCGGCTGTTCCCGGATCTGGACGGGGTCGCGGCGCAGATGCGCCGGTACTACTCCTAGCCTTCCCCCTATTCGAGCGGCGTCTGCCACGCCGTCTCGAGCTGGTCGAAGTTCAGCGACTTGACGTGCATATCGCCGAAGAGCGTGTTGTACCGGTACCGGGGCATCAGTTCCATGTAGGTCGGGAAGGTGTCGTCCTGGCGGAGCGCGCGCCCGTCGCCGTGCCAATGCCCGGCTCCGTCGAAGAGGACGTTCACGTTGGCCGGCAACCTAAAGCGCGTCTGGGAAAAGAACTTGAACGCGATCTCGGTCCGGAAGAAGTAGCTGGACTGGTACGACTGGTACATGCTCGGCGACGTCACGAAGCTCTGGGGGAAATGGTTGTCGAGCACGAAGGTTCCCGTGTCGGAAGGGCATTTGAACAGATCCTTGCTCTTCGAGTACGGCTGGAGCACGTCGCACAGCAGCGGCATGTACGGGATCCGCTCCCTGAACTCCGGCTCGTGCATCCAAATGTCCGGCGCGAACTTGTCGCTCGCATCCAACGCGTGCGGAAAGACGTCGTCGTAGTCCCCCATGTAGAGCGTGATCGCCGACCCGATCTGCCTGAGGTTGCTGATGCATTGGGTCTTCTTGGCCGCCGCCTTCGCCTGGGCGAACACGGGAAAGAGAAGGCCGGCCAAGATGGCGATGATCGCGATCACGACCAAGAGCTCGATGAGAGTGAACGCTCTCCGCATGATTCGACTATGGTACGCGATCCGCATTCGTCTTCGAATATCGGGGAGCATTTTCTTCGGTCCGACGAGGCGGAACACCAGCAACTCGGCGATTATTGACAGGTTGGTCAAAAAGTGGGCCGCTTCACTGACCCTCGGGCGTCCGGATTTCGTCTATTCCTCGGCGGACGACGGATAAGTGTTACAATTCCCACAAATTAGTGAGCCAAGTCCTTTTTCTCAATATGTGAAGGTCGCAGCTTCTATTCCTGCCTGTATCGAATTAGTGCGGTCTATGTGGCTAGAGATTGGCTGTTCACACGCCGATATCAGTGGTAGAACATTTGCATTGCTGGAAGCTAGATGAGCGAGAGATTCGACCTTTTGAACTCTGATGGAACCTCCAGGGTTCTGGTAGTCGAGGATGACCCCGTCTCTTCGATGCTGGTTCAAAGGCTCTTCTCCACCCAGGGCGTTCAGGTCGACGTGGCGCCCAACGGCATCGTCGCCCTCGAAAAGCAGCGCCAGAACAACTACCGGCTGGTCGTTTCCGACTGGATGATGCCCGAGATGGACGGGGTGGAGCTATGCCGGCAGTTTCGACGCCTGCCCGGTCCTTACGTTTACTTCATCCTTTGCAGCGCGAAAGGCCAAAAGGAGGATCGTCGCGAAGCGTTCGAAGCGGGAGTCGACGATTTCCTCGGCAAACCGCTGGACCGCGACGAGCTTCACGGCCGCCTGAAGGTCGCCAGCCGGATCCTGCTGATGGAGGAGCACCTTCAGACGCAGAAGCATGAGCTCTCACAGGCGAACCGCAACCTGGAATTGGCCTCGCGGCGGTTCGAGGGGCTTTTCAACGGCATGCCCGTCGCCTGTTTCACCTTCGACGACAAGGGCTCCATCAAGGACTGGAACGTGCAATCGACCCAAGTCTTCGGCGTCGAACCGAACGAAGCCTACAAGAAGCCGATTTGGGACCTGCTGAACACCAACAAAGCCGGTCCCTGGAACTCCGAACGCGTGGGGGCCTTCTTCACCGGCCGCATCGCCCGCAACTTCGACTGGAGCTTCGTCGACAAGGACGGGAGGACCCGGTTCCTGACCTCCAGCGTGATCTGCATCCCTGGAACCGAGGACGAACCGACCGCCGCCGTCTGCGCCAACCTGGAAATCACGGAGCGAAAGCTCGCCGAGCGACGGGTCGAGGAGCAGATGCATCAGATCAACGCCTACGCCCAGCAGCTTGCCGCCCAGGCGCAGGCCCTGTCGCAGATGAACCAGCGCCTGAGCCACCTTGCGGTGACGGACGGGCTGACGGGGCTGGCGAACCAACGGCGGTTCTACGAACTTCTCGAAGGTGCGCTGGACGAGCATGGCCGAACCGCCGAGCCGTTCTCCCTCGTCTTGGTGGACATCGACCACTTCAAGCGGGTCAACGACGAGTATGGGCATCAGGTGGGCGACGAGATGCTCAAGGAGTTCGCCGAGGTGCTCAAGTTCTCCGCTCGGTCGCACGAGGTCCCGGCGCGGTACGGCGGCGAAGAGTTCGCCATCATATTGAAGAACTGCGACGCCGAGGAGGCCGTTGCCGCCGCCGAACGGTTCAGGACCGCCATCGAGGCGTACCCCTGGACTTACGTGAATGTCACGGGCAGCTTCGGCATCGCCACCTCGATCGCGAACGTCACGACCGCGAGAACCATCGTGCAGCAGGCGGACGACGCGCTCTACGCCTCCAAGGCGGCCGGCCGCAACCGAACCACCCACTTCCGGACCATCTGCGATACCGCCGAAGTGGCGTAGGGCGGCGGGACGGATCCCGCCGCCCGCAAGGCTCAGGCCACGTAGCCCCGGCCGGTATAGGCGTTGACATTCGTGGCGCCGTACTTGTCGAGGATCTCCCGGATACGCATCTCGTCGCAGTCCCCCGAAGGAGCGTTCACGGCGAGAAGGGCGCCGCCGTTTCGCACGGCCGCGTCGTAGTCGCTGGCGATGTGCTCGTCGACTCCCTGGTCCTTCAGGTAGCCGGTGACGGCGCCTGCCGCCGCACCCGCGCCCGCCGACGCCGCGACCCCGCCGAGAGCGGCCGCAAGCGCACCGCCGCCGAGGACGAGTCCGACTCCGGGAACGAACAGCGATGCGAGCGCCGCCAGAGCGCCGACGCCGATCCCTACGGCCGTTCCCTTGATCGCGCCCGCTCCCGCGTCCGCGCCGGTCGTCGTCGAGATCCCGTGCTTCGCCTGGTCCTCGGTGTGGTCGGCGTCGTCGCGGTCGCGGACATGGGCCTGGTAGTCGGGATCGTTCACCCGGTCGAGCCGGTCCGCCGTCGTGCCGTAGCCGACGTTCTCGTTCGAAACTCGGGCATCCTCTTCGGCGATCTCGCCAAGCGCGCGGCCCCCGGAGAACCCGCCAGGGTTGTCGATCGTATGCGCAGTCGACGTCGAATCCATATCGACCGCGTCGCTCATCTCCCGGCCCGCGGCGGCGGCCCGCTCGTCGGCCTTGAGATCCTGTCGGTCGGCTGCGGCTCGATAGCGCGCCGCCGTGCCTTCCTGGCCCAGAGCGTCGGCGACGCCACCGGCCGCCCGGTCGCCCCACTCCTGCACCCGTTCGACGCCGGACTGGACTCCACCGACCGCCGCGTCGCCCGCGTTCTTGAGATCGTTGTCGCCGTCCGTTCTGCCATAGACGGTCGTGCCCGAAGGATGGGTCGTGTCGATCGTGGCCATGCCCTCGGTCTGGCCGCGAACGACCGAGATGTCTTCCGATCGGACACCGTGGTCGAGTAGGGCGCCCGCCGCCTTTTCAGCGAGCGACGCGTCGTTGAACGCCGCATAGATGGTATTTGCCATACTGGTTGCTCTCCTTTGCTCCTTTCCTGCCTAACGCCAAAACGGCGCAATTCCCCTTCTGTATGAGCCAGGAACAATGGGCCAGGTTCCAGATAGGCACCCTTTGACGACCCTTGGGGCGCTTCCGACGTAAACCTTAATGTGGGACACGATCCGCGGCGCGCCTTCACCCTCATCGAGCTTTTGGTGGTCATCGCCATCATCGCGATCCTCGCGGCGATCCTGTTCCCAGTCTTCGCGCAGGCGAAGGAGGCGGCCAAGCGCTCGACGTGCCTCAGCAACCTGCGTCAGATCGGCGTTGCGACCCTGCTCTACATCAACGACCACGAGGACCGGCTGCCCGACCGGCGCGATCTGAAGGCCTCGATGGGGGTCCGTCCCTGGACCACGTGGCCCCCATCCGACCCCCGAGCGGGGTGGGCCGAGGTCGTGCTCCAGCCGTACACCAAAAGCGCCGAGATCTGGGCCTGTCCGAGCGTGCGCCACTCGCAGGTCGGCGAGGCGGCCCAGGTGAAGCAGGGCAACAGCCGCTACTGGATGTGGCGCTTCGACCGGGTCTCGGACCCAGTCGAGATCGACAACTTCTGGGGCAAGACGCCGGAGCAGGCCGCCATGGACTTCGGCGCCTCGCGCGGGCAGGACCTGGGCGTTTCCGAGGTGGAACTCGCCAACGATCCGTACTTCCCGAAGACCGCCAAGAACGTCGATCCGGCCCTCGCGGGCAAGGCG
>DASWVS010000107.1:0-11125 GCA_036401135.1 Fimbriimonas sp. | reverse complement strand
CAGAGAACCGCCACCGGATTCAGCATATACAGCTTGTAGACAAGCTGGTTGGCGGAGTTCAGGTTGTAGTCGCTGTTGGCGATCCCCTCGACGAAGTACATGATCGGGCAAAGGAAGAACAGCAGGTACAGGATGACCCCGGTGATGTACTTCACGTCCTCATAGAAGGTGTTGAGCGCGCTGACGATGAATCCTACGCCGATGGCGAGCATGAGCGAGATCGCGAGGAGGACAGGCAGGAAGACGGTCGTTGCCTGGAAGGGGACTACCGAGCCCCCTCCGCGGATCAGGCTCCAGAGGTAGATCGCAAGCAAAAAGCCGAAGAAGACGACGAATCCGAGCAGGAAGTGGATGAAGTTGCTCAGGATCCCCGCCAAGGGAAGGATCTCGCGCGGAAAGTAGACCTTCTTGACGATCGGGAGCGACGCGAGGACGGACTGGGCCGAATCCATCACCGCGAACTGGAAGAACATGAACGGAAGGTACGCCGCGAGGACGTAGGCGCTGAAGTTCTCTACCCCGTTGTTGAGCAGTTTCCCGAAGACGACCCACATGACGAGCGTCGTCACCAAGGGGTTGATGAAGGACCAGAAGAACCCGAAAACCGAGTTCTTGTACCGGATACGCAGCTCTCGCTGGACCATGCTGATCAGCAGCTCGCGGAACCGCCACAGTTCGCGAAGCTCTTTCAGCATGGGCCGGATTTTACCTAGCGGCCCGCGTCGAGCAGGGACAGGCGGAGGATGAGGGGCGTCCCCTCGGGGACGGAAGCGACGCCTTTGCCCGCCGCCTGCGTGTACACCGTTCGGACACCGCCCGTACGCATGCCTCCGAGACAAGCCGTCAGCGTCGTGTCGGTTTTTCCTAGCCGGAACCGGTAGGGGAGCCCTCGGCGGTCGGTATCGAAAATCGCTCGCCCGTCGAGCAGGTTGACCTCGAAGGAGAGCGTGACAAGATCGTCGGGATCGACCGCCTTTCCAGACCCCTGCGACTCCGATAGAAGCACCGTCGATTCGCCGAGGATGGAGCCGGGCAACTCGCTGGCATCGAAGACGGGTATCAGCAAAGCGGCAAACGCAAATAGATTCATGGGCGGTCGAAGATATAGTGGCAGTAATGGATTCGTCAAGCAAGCGCCCGGGCGGCATCAACAGGGTCCTAGTGGCAGGAAGCGCAAATATGGACCTCGTGTTCGGAACCGACCGCCTGCCGAAACCGGGCGAGACCATCCTCGGCCACTCGTTCGCGACCCATCCGGGCGGCAAGGGTGCGAACCAAGCGGTCGCCGCCGCCAAGCTTGGATCGCCGGTCAGCTTTGTCGGGAAGGTCGGCAATGACGTCTTCGGCGACGTGCTCGCCGAGAGCATCGGGTCGTATGGCGTCGATCTGGCGTATCTGCAACGCACGGAGACGGCCACCGGAACCGCTTGCATCCTGGTCGATCGCAACGGACAGAACAGCATCGTCGTCGCGCCCGGCGCCAATGCCGAACTGGCCCCGTCCGAGGTGGCCGCCGCCATCGAGGAACTCCGGCCCACGGTCGTGCTGACCCAACTGGAAACGAACCTTGAGGTGGTTCGTTCGATCCGGCCGTCCGCCGATCGTTCCTTCTTCTTCATCCTCAATCCTGCGCCTTCCGGTCCGCTCCCGGACGAGGTTCTGGCGTCCGCCGACCTCGTCACCCCGAACGAACTCGAGACCGAAGCGATGGTCGGCATCCTCCCCGGCGACGACGCCTCCTGCCTGCTTGCCGCCGCCAGATTGTTCGACCGTGGCGCCAAGGCGGCGATCTTCACGCTCGGTGCAAGGGGCAGCTTCTATGCGGACCCTGCAGGGGGCCGGCACTATCCAACCTTGAACGTTCGGGCGATCGATACGACCGCCGCCGGCGACGCCTTCAACGGGGCCTTGGCCGCCTTCCTGGCCGAAGGCAGGGATCTTGCTAACGCCATTCCGCTGGCCAACTGCGTCGGCGCGCTCTCGACGACGAAGGCGGGCGCCCAGGGCTCGATCCCTACGCGGGATGAGCTGCGCGAGGTTGCCGACGCGCTCCTTTAGGGCTCAGATCCTCGCCTAGGTATGCTTGCTCAAGGTTCGGGCGAGTGGCGTAATTGGTAGCCGCGCTGGATTTAGGTTCCAGTCCCGCGAGGGGTCGGGGTTCGAGTCCCCGCTCGCCCACCAAGTCGATTCGCATACGTCGTCGATCATTGTCGGATCGTCTACAATCTTAAAGAACCGCAATCTTTGCGTTGCATTCAGAGCATATTTAGCGTAGATTGACTATCCCTCGTGTAATGGCGCTCGATGGGTGATTCCCGCTGGGCCGCGGGCTTTGTGAAATCGCCATGTACGAGGTTTGGAAGAACGGTAAGTCCGTCTTAGAGTCCGATGCTTGCGGTATCGGCTTCGTCGCTTCCCGCAAAGGAATGGCCGATCGGCAGCTGGTCGAGTCGGCCCTCGAACTCGCCAAGCGGTTCGACCACCGGGGCGCTCCCGGGCACGGAGCGGGCATGCAGCTCGACATCCCCTGGCCCCTGCTGCTGGATCGTTTTCCCGCGTTCTCGAAGCTGATTGCACAGCGCGACGTTGCCGTGGGCGTCTTCTTCCTTCCCTTCGACGGCATCCTGCGGCGACAGTGCGTCGAGGCGGTGGAGAACCTGGCGAGCCTAGCGGGGGCGCCGGTGCTCCAGTGGGCGGACGTTCCGATCAACATCGACGCGCTGCCTTCGGATTCCGCCGCCCGCCGAACCGTTCCCGTCGTCCGCATGGCGTTGTTCCAGAGGCCCGAGGGACTTCGCGAAGACGCATGGTTCGCCTGCCGGTACCTCCTGCGCCTCGCGCTCGACACTGCCATCGGTTCGCTTGCCGGAGACCAGTTCTCGGTCGTCAGCCTGTCCAACCGAACGATCGTCTATAAGGGCCTTTGCGAGCTCTCCCGCCTCGGCGAGTTCTACCCCGACCTTCAGGACAAGCACTTCGCGTCCCGGTTCGCCTTGTTCCACAGCCGCTACTGCACGAACACGACGACCGCGTGGCGGAGGGCCCAACCGTTCTGGCTGATCGCCCACAACGGCGAAATCAACACGATCAAGGGGAACGTCGCGTGGTTCGAGGCGATCGGGCAGGACCTTCTTCGGCAGATCCAGTCGGACCACCCCGAACTGATCCCGATCGCGAACAAGGTCCGCTCCGTCGTCTGTTCCGGCGGCTCCGACACGGCGAACCTCGACGACATGTCGATCGCGTTGATGGCGGGAGGCATGTCGATCTCACAGGCATTGCTCGCCCTTCTGCCCGAGGCGGCGAGCATCCTCGACCCCGAAAGCCCTTTGGCAAGCTTCTACAAGGCCATGTCGGTCTATCTCGGCGCCTGCGACGGCCCGGCGGCGCTCGTGGGGTGCGACGGGGACGAGGCGGTCGCGCATCTGGACCGAAACGGCCTCCGACCCTTGTGGTTCGTGACAACCAAGGACTACGCCGTCGCGATGAGCGAGCTCACGGGGACGTTCCCGCTCGGCCAGATCGAGATGCAGCGGATCCTCGGCCCCGGCGACACGGTCGCGGTGAAGCTGAACTCGGGCACGGTTCTGCTGAACGACGACGTTCACGACGACGTCTCGCGCCAGAGTTTTCCCGCGGTCGAGTCGAGGGTTGTCGAGGGCGGCGAAACGGCGCTCGACCTCGAACTCGACGACCTCGTCCGCCAGCAGCGGGCGTTCGGCATGCATCGGGAGGACATCGACGTGCTCCTTCAACCGCTCTTCGACACGGGCAAGCCCGCGATCGGAGCGATGGGCGACGACACGTCGCCGGCGGCCATGCTCGACGACTTCCCTCGACGGATCGAAGACCACTTCGCCCTGCGGTTCGCGCAAGAGACGTCCCCGCCGATCGATCCGATCCGGGACGAGTGGGTTTTCGACCCGTCGGTCAACCTCGGCGACCGCTCCGGACTGTGGGCGGAATCGGCGGGACAGGTCTACCGGTTCCCGCACCGAATCCTCTCCACGCGCCAGCATGCGTGGCTGGACGCGCGCGACGGCACGAAGACCGTCTCCCTCCTCTTCCCCGCCACCGAAGGCGCGGCAGGTCTGGAGCGGAGGCTCGACGAGGTCGTGGAAGAGGCGGTTCAGAGCTTGCGAAGGGCCACCGTCCTTCTCGTCAGCGACCGCGGGGTCGACGCGGAAAACGCTTCGGTTCCGATGCTCCGGGCGATCAGCCGAATCCACAGCCACCTCGTCGAACTCGGCCTTCGGCACCGGGTGGGAATCGTCGCCGACGCAGGCGTGTGGGA
Organism: Fimbriimonas sp.; assembly: GCA_036401135.1. GTDB lineage: Bacteria > Armatimonadota > Fimbriimonadia > Fimbriimonadales > Fimbriimonadaceae > Fimbriimonas. The sequence continues at coordinate 6,831 of DASWVS010000107.1, read as the reverse complement.
CATCCATCACTGCGCTCTGCTCGTGGCGCTCGGAGCCGACGCGGTGACGCCGTGGCTCGGCGCCGCCACCGCACAAAGATCGGAAGCCAACTTCCTCAAAGGCTTGCGTACGGGCTTCGTCGAAGCGATGTCGATGATGGGGGTGACGCCCGCCTCCGCCTACTGCGGCGCGCGCCTGGTCGAGGCGATCGGCCTCGACGAATCGTTCCTCCGCAAGGAGTTTCCGGGCGTGCCCGGACATCTGGGCGGGATCGGTCCCGAAACGCTGGACATGGAATGGCTCTCGTTCCACGCCGAAGCCTTCGCCGAAGACTTTGGCGCGCTCCCCGACGTCACGGAGTTCCGCCACGGCAAGGGCGGGCGCAGCCACGCGAACAACGCGGACGTGGTGCGGGCGCTCCAGACGGCAACCGGGTACACGAAGAAGATCCACGCCACCCAGCCGGGCTCTTGGGAGTCGTACCAGGCGTTCAGCGAGGTCATCAGCGGCCGGCGTCCCGTGACGCTGCTCGATTGCCTGCGCCTCCGGCCGTCGAGCCCGATTCCCCTGGACGAGGTGGAGCCTGAGGAGAAGATCCTTTGGCGCTTCATGGCGCCGGGTATGAGCGAAGGCGCGCTCTCGGAGCCCGCCCATCGCACCGTCGCCAAGGCGATGAACGTTCTGAACCGGTACTGCCGCATCCGGTTCAAGGAGCTCGGACTGGACGTTCCCGGCGGCATCGGGCCGTTCGCCAACAGTGGAGAGGGCGGGTTCGAAAAGGACCGCATCGGCAAGACCGATGGCAACGCGAGCATCCAGTACGCCGGCGGACGTTTCACGATCACCCCCATGACCGCGGCGTTGGCGAAGGAAGCCGAGGTCAAATTCGCCCAGGGGGCGAAACCCGGAAAGGGGGGCCAGCTGCCGGGCAAGAAGGTCAGTAGCCGCGTGGCGAGGCAGCGAGGGTGCGAACCCGGCTATGAATTGGTTTCGCCACCGATCAACCACAACCTTTACTCCATCGAGGACGTCAAGCTGATGCTCGAGAGCTGGCGCCACCTGAACACCGGGGTCAACTGCGCCCTGAAGTACGTGGCGACCTACGGCGTCGAGATGGTCTGCCTGGGCGGCGTCAACGCGGGCGCGAACCGGCTCCACCTGAGCGACGGCTGCGGCGGCACCGGAGCGGCCAAGCGCGTCGATCAGAAGCATGCCGGCGTTCCGCTCGTGGCGGTTCTCCCGACGGTCCAGGACACGCTCGTCGAGGAAGGCGTCCGTCACCTCGTCGAACTCAGCGTCGACGGCGGTGTTCAGAACGGCGAGCAAGCCCTGAAGCTCATGCTCCTTGGTGCGGACCGTGTCGGTTTCGGGACGAGCATCCTGATCGCCATCGGCTGCTCCATGCTTCGCAAGTGCCACATTGCGGGGCCCGACCCCTCCGACCCTACGGGGAAACGGCGCCTCGGATGCGCCCCCGGCGTGGCGACGCAGGATCCCGTTCTCGTCGCCAAATTCGCCGGGCGTGCCACTCAGATCGCTCGATACATGCGTTTCGTCGCGCGGGAGATCCGCCAGACGATGGCGGCCCACGGTATCCGGTCCCTGGACCAGGTCATCGGCCGGCGGGACCTTCTCGAGCGCAAGCCCGACCTTGCCGGCAAGGCGGCGATGATTCGGTTCGACGTTCTTCTGGGGGCTCCCCATGGCGAGGCGCAACGACGCGATTACGGCCTTCAGACTCAGGCGCATATGCCCAAACTGCGCGACCATGAGAGAACGGCGGCGCGGGAGGCGAAGGAGGGTTGCCTCGCGATCCTTCACGAGCGGCTGACCAACGAGGATCGCTGCGTCGGCATGGCGGCAGCCGGAGAGTTGGCCCGCACCTTCGGCGATCAAGGCATCACGAACGGCGGCGGCATCGCTTTCGAGCACGAAGGCGCGGCAGGCCATTTCTACGGCGCGTACATGGTCGACGGCATGTCCTTCCACCTGAAAGGCGTCGCCGCCGACTCCTGCTTCACCGCCTCCTACGGCGGAAAGCTCGTGATCGTCCCCCCGTCGTTCGGCAACCCGACGACCGTCGTAGGGAACGCTTTCGGGTATGGGGCGCGCGGTGGAAGCGCCTATATCGCCGGCCGTGGCGGCAATCGTTTTGGCATCTGCTTCCGCAAGAGCTACGGGGGCACCGGTCCGCGAGTCGTGGTGGAAGGGGTCGAGGCCAATGCCTTCCAGTACATGACGGGGGGCGTCGCGCTCGTTCTCGGCTCGACCGGGCACAACCTCGGCTCGGGCATGACGGGCGGGACGGTCTACCTGCTGGATGCGGACCTCGACCGTCTGAACCCGAACTACGTGATGGCGCAACCGATCACCAACGGGGACTGCACCAAGGTCCGCGAACTCCTGCGCGAGCACGCCGAGGAGACGCAGAGCCCGCTGGCGGCGTGCCTCCTCCGTTCCTTCGAGCCGGAGAGGTTCGTGAAAGTGACCACGAAGGTCGTCCCGGAGCAGGTCGACTAGGGAACCGTCGGCTTAGCGATACACGACCCCGGTGAAGGTCCGCTCCTGAGCGAGCAGGCATTCCGACTCGGTGCAGGCCTGGTAGCCGACCTTCACCTCGAACTCGGCGTCCTTGGCGCCGGGAGGCAAAGTGACCCGGAACGGGATCGCCACCTCTCCGTAATAGTGGTCGTCCCGGGTTTCCGGATAGCGAACCTGCGCCGGCACGCCCGCCACCGCGACGAGGGTCGGGACGAGCCAACGGGCGGGCGGATTCGGACCGTTCAGGTGGAGCCCTTCCGGAATGCCGATCCTGACCTCGAACTCGCTCACACCGTCCGCTCCGGCTTTGGCTTCCTTCGGTCCGAAGGAAACCTGGACTTCGGAGGGAGCCGCCGTGGGCTTAGGCTCGTCGGACGGCACCGCCGCGGCTAGCGGCATGGCCGCAAGGTGAAGGGCCTCCGTAGCCTGCGGCGCGCGCTGCATCCAGCCCAGCACCGCCTCGATGGTTCGTTCCGCACGGTCGGTATCGCCGAGGGCTTGGAGTACAAGGGCAGCGACGGCGTTTCCGCTGGGAGTGGGGGAGTCGAAGACGGGCTTCGTCCTTCCAAACAGGACCTCGTGCCGATCCGACGTGGCGAAGAACCCGCCGTTCTGTTCGTCCCAGAAGAGACGAACCATTTCGCCGGCAAGCCTCTTCGCCTCCTCGCGCCAGAAATCCGAGGGCTCGGGGTGGTTCCGGTCGCCGCTCTCCTCAAGGAACCCGAGGAACGAGGACAGCCGCGAGAGCCCGTCCGCGAGGTAGGCATAGTCATCCAGAAACCCCTCGCCCGAAGGGGTGGAGTTGGTGACCAGGTGCGGCAGTCGACCGTGGGCTCTTTCGAAACCGAGGATCGATCGGGCGGCGCGGATCGCGGGTTCGACCGCCCCGGCTTCCGCCAGCGCGCCGATCATGAGGCCGTTCCAACCCACGAGCGCTTTGTAGTCCACACCAGGCCGGACCCGCTGCTCCCTCGCGAAGCGAAGCGCCTCCAGCTGTTCCTGGAACCCGCCTTGAGCGTCCTCCGCCAGATGCAGCACGTTCGCCCCCGTCAGAGCTCCCGTGGCCTCGTCGCGAAAGTTGCCTTGATCCTCCACCCGATAGGCGGCGAGTAACGGCTCCGGATCCGCCAGGACCCGTCGGATCTCGTCGGCTTGCCAGACATAGAACCTGCCTTCTTCCCCTTCGCTGTCGGCGTCGAGAGCGCTGAAGAAGAGCCCTTCGGAAGACACCATCTCGCGGAGGGCCCAGCCGACAATTCCTTGGACGGTATCGAGGAACAGGGACGAAAGCCGGGGGTCGATCTCCACGACCAAACCTGCCGCCAGGGCGTAGTTCCGTAGCAGGAGGGCGTTGTCGTAGAGCATCTTCTCGAAGTGCGGCAGAAGCCAGCGTTCGTCCGTGGAATAGCGGTGGAACCCTCCTCCGACGTGGTCGTGGATGCCGCCCAGCGCCATCGCCTCGAGCGTGGAGCAGGCCATCGCGAGCGCGGCTTCACGGAGCTGCTGCTCAGCTCCCGGGCTGACGGCGTAGTTCAGCAGGAACTCCACAGCCGAGTGGGGCGGGAACTTGGGCGCTTGCCCGAAGCCGCCGTGTTGCTGGTCGAAACTACCTGCCTGGGCACGAACGGCGTCGTCGATCAGCTTCTGGCTCAGGGTGTCGAACGTGCCAGGAGGACGCTGGCCGAGCGTTTCCTTCAGCGCCGAGGCGAAGCTTTCCCCCGACCGCAGGACCTCTTCCCTCTTGGTCCGCCAAAGAAGGGCGATCTGGTTCAGGATCGTTCCAAACCCGCTTGCCTGGCCCCGGTCGTCCTTGGGGAAGTAGGTTCCGGCGAAAAACGGTTTTCGGTCAGGAGTCAGGAAGACGCTCATCGGCCACCCGCCTCTTCCGGAGGAGAGCTGGACGGCGGTCATGTAGGCTTCGTCGACGTCCGGGCGCTCCTCGCGGTCAACTTTGACGGACACAAAGTGGTCGTTCAGCAACCGGGCGATCTTCTCGTCCATGAACGACTCGTGCTCCATGACGTGGCACCAATGGCAACTCGAATACCCGACGCTGAGAAAGATGGGCCGATCCTCGGAGCGCGCCCGCTCGAAGGCTTCGGGACCCCAGGGATACCAGTCGACCGGATTGTCCTTGTGCTGGAGCAAGTACGGCGACGCCTCGTTTGCGAGTCGGTTGGGCATGACTAGTCTACGCAGCCAGGCGACCTGCGATCACGGCTGGCGCCGATCGACGTCCACGACCACCGTGACCGGTCCGTCGTTCACGAGCGAGACCGACATATGGGCTCCGAACGAGCCCGTCTGTACATCCAGCCCTTCCTTTCGAAGCGCCGCCACGAACACTTCGAACAGCTCCTCTCCCCTCTCGTACGGAGCCGACTCGATAAAGGAGGGGCGACGGTTTTTGCTCGTATCGCCGTAGACGGTGAAGTTGCTGACGGCGAGGACGTCGTACTCGAAGCCGTGCGGCGCCGGGAAGTCGAGCAGCGACAGGTTCATCTTGCCGGCCTCGTCGGCAAAGATCCGGAGCCGGGCGACCTTTTCCGCCAGCTTGCGCGCCTCGTGTTCCCCGTCGTCCCTATGGACGCCGACGAGCAGGACGAGGCCGTAGCCGCATCGACCGACTTCGCGTCCGTCGACGCTGACCGTCCCTCCCGACACCCGCTGGACGATGGCTCTCAAAGCTCGATGGCACCCGGGCTCATGCGAAGTACTCCTCGAGCCGCAGGCAGCTCGCCTGGGTCGGATCGCGGAAGACCTCGAGTGCATGGATCAGCGCGGCGGCCGTGTCGATCGAGGTGACGCATGGCACGCCAGTTTCGATGCAGGCCCTGCGGATCCTCGCCGCTTCCGACTCGGCCGTCTCCGTTAGCCCCGGGGTGTTGATCATGAGGCTGGCGCGTCCCCCCATGATGAAGTCGAGAATGTTGGGCGTTCCCTGCTGGATCTTCGAAACCTCCTCGCAGGGGATGCCGTTCTCGCGCAGAACGTGCGCCGTTCCCGGCGTCGCGGCGATCTCGCGGCCGTTTCGATGCAGGCCCTGAGCGATCCGGAGGGCTTCGTCCTTATCCTCGTCCTTCACCGAAAGGAGGACCTTCCCATCGCCCTTGAAGATGATCCCGCTCGCGACCATCGCCTTGTACAGCGCCGCCTCGAACGTTCGATCGATTCCGAGGATCTCCCCCGTGGACTTCATCTCGGGCCCCAGGCTCGGTTCAACCTTCGAGAGCTTCTGAAAGGAGAATACGGGAGCCTTGACCGCGTAAAGGACCGGTTCCGGAAGGACGGCCGTGCCCGACACGAAGTCCCGCTCCGGGATCGTTCGGTAGACGGGTTTGATGGGCGCGTTGGGCTCGAGGCCGAACTGCTCGGCGAAGCGGTCGAGAGAACAGGCTGGCTCGCCGCCTTCGGCTTCCGGCCGCGCTATGCACCAGAGGCCGCTCGCGTAGCCCATGTCGGCGAGCCTTGCGCCCATCATGCATCGAGTCGCCAGATCGACCATCGGGACGCCGGTGACCTTGCTCATGAACGGCACGGTCCGCGAGGCGCGGGGGTTGACCTCGATGAGATAGACGCCATCGTCGCGGACGATGAACTGGGCGTTGACGAGGCCCTTCGCCCCGAGGGCCAGGACGATCCGCTCCATCGTCGTGACGATGAGCTCCTGGTCCCACGCGCTCACGGTCTGCGGCGGAAACACCCCGACCGAGTCGCCACTGTGGACGCCGGCCCGCTCGACGTGCTCGAGGAGTCCCGGGATCAGCACCCGCTCGCCGTCCGAGACGGCGTCGATGTCGACCTCGACGCCCTCGAGGTAGCGATCGATCCGGACCGGGCGATCGGGGTCGACGACGGTCGCCGCCGCGAGCTGGCGGACGAGGTCGTCCGGCGAGTAGCAGAAGTCGATCGCCAGGCCGCCGATCACGAAGCTCGGGCGGACGATGACCGGGTAGCCGATGCGGTCCGCGAGGGTCAGCGCCTCCTCCACGGATCGGGCCATGCCGCCCTCGGGCTGCGGGATGCCGAGGCGGTCGAGGAGCGCCGCGAAGCGCGTGCGCTCCTCGGCCTGGTCGATGGCCTCGAGGTCGCTCCCGAGGAGCTCGATCCCGGCTTCCGCGAGCGGCGCGGCGAGGTTGAGCGGCGTCTGGCCACCGTAGGCGACGACCGCGGGCAGGAGCGATTCACCCGGCCGAGTCTCGACGTCGATGACACTCCGGACGCTCTCGGGATCGAGCGGCTCGAAGTAGAGCCGCGTGCTCGCGTCGAAATCCGTCGAGACCGTCTCCGGGTTCGAGTTGATCATGACC
>DASWVS010000106.1:0-2744 GCA_036401135.1 Fimbriimonas sp. | reverse complement strand
TCACCGAGCATGCCGTAGCCGTTCGATCCCCAGGAAAGGACCGCCCCGTTCCGCTTCAGAGCCAAGACGGTCCCCGCTCCGGCGCTGATCTTGGCCACTCCCGTAGCGCCGACGACCTGGACCGGGGTTTTCTGCCTGTTCACCGCTCCGGTGCCCAGTTGTCCTGCGGCATTCGATCCCCAACCGAAGACTCTGCCATCGTTCGCGACGGCAAGGCTGTACAAAGGACCAGCGGCGACCTGCACGATGGGAGGCAATCCCGGAACGGGAGTCGGCGAACCCGTGCCGGATCGACCTAACTGCCCATACGTGTTGGCACCCCACGAGACGACGCTGCCATCGGGCTTGAGCGCCAGCGCATGGTCGTAGCCGCAGGCGACTTGTTGGATTCTGCCAAGCCCCTCGATCGGTGAAGGCTGGTTCCAGATGTTCTGGGAGGGACGTGCATCGAGAACGCCTCCGCCAGAGAAGTAGGCGTAGCCTCCGACCCCTGAAAGTAACAATGAAGCCAAAGCAAGCATGAGATGTATTATACGCTATCGCAAAGACACTAACAAAGGCGGCCGGGCGAACAAATGAGGTAAATTCTACGTATCGCTAGGTATTGAGTCCTATAGGCTCAAGTCATTTATGGCTCAATAAGACAGGTTGGGAAGAGAAATGGGAAGAACAGTTGGAATCGACTTAGGAACGACGAACTCCGTCGTCGCCGTAATGGAAGGCGGAGAGCCGATCGTCATCAATACCGCCGAAGGGTCGCGGACGCTGCCGAGCGTGGTGGCATTCAAGCAGAACGGTGAGAAGCTTGTCGGGGTCACGGCCAAGCGACAAGCGGTCGTGAACCCGGAGAACACCGTGTCCTCGATCAAGCGCTTGATGGGCCATACCCTGAACGAGATCGCCGGCGAGAAGGTCAGCTATCAGATCAAGGCAGGCAAGGGCGGCCAGGCGGTCGCCCATGTGCCTGCCCTGGGCAAGGATCTCACCCCGGAAGAGGTCTCGGCGATGGTGCTCCAAAAGCTCAAAGCCGACGCCGAGGCCTACCTGGGGGACACCGTCGATCAGGCGGTGATCACGGTGCCGGCATACTTCAACGACGCCCAGCGCACCGCCACGAAGAACGCAGGCGAGATCGCCGGGCTGAAGGTTCTCCGGATCATCAACGAGCCTACGGCGGCTTCGCTCGCCTACGGGCTGGACAAGAAGGCGAACGAGACGATCCTCGTCTTCGACCTCGGCGGCGGCACGTTCGACGTGTCGATCCTGGATGTCGGCGAAGGCGTTTTCGAGGTGCGGAGCACCAGCGGCGACAGCCATCTGGGAGGGGACGACTTCGACAACAAGATCGTCGAGTGGCTCGTCACCGAGTTCAAGAAGGACCAGGGAGTCGACCTGATGCAGGATAAGGCCGCCATCCAGCGGCTTCGCGAGTCGGCGGAGCGGGCGAAGATCGAGTTGTCTTCCCAGATGTCGACGAGCATCAACCTGCCGTACATCACGGCCGATGCGACCGGTCCCAAGCACATGGACTACACCCTGACCCGGGCGAAGTTCGAGGAACTGACCGCCGGGCTGATGGAGCGGGTGAAGAAGCCGTTCCAGGACGCTCTGGAGGCGGCGAAGCTTTCGGCGAACCAGATCGACGAGGTTATCCTCGTGGGCGGATCGACCCGGATGCCGCAGGTTCAGGACCTGGTCAAGAAGCTCACGAACAAGGAGCCGAACCGATCGGTGAATCCCGACGAGGTCGTGGCGATCGGCGCCGCGATCCAGGCGGGCGTTCTCGGGGGAGAGGTCAAGAACATCGTCCTGCTCGACGTGACTCCTCTCTCGCTGGGCGTCGAGACGCAGGGCGGGATCTTCGACAAGCTGATCGACCGGAACACCACGATCCCGACGAAGAAGAGCCGGATCTACACCACGGCGGTGGACAACCAGCCGGAGGTCGAGATCCACATCCTCCAGGGAGAGCGCCCCATGGCTCGCGACAACAAGAGCCTGGGACGGTTCCACCTCGGCGGCATCCCTCCCATGCCGGCTCGGACCCCCCAGATCGAGGTGACGTTCGACATCGACGCCAACGGCATCCTGAACGTGACCGCCCAGGAGAAGGGAACAGGTTCCAAGCAGTCCATCACGATCACCGGTTCCGGCAACCTCAGCCGAAACGACATCGACCGGATGGTCCAGGACGCCGAGATGAATGCCGAATCCGACCGACAGGCGCAGGAACTGATCGAGTTGCGCAACCGGGCCGAGAGCCTGGCCTACCAAACCGAGAAGTTCGTCAAGGACAGCGGCGACAAGGTGGACGAGGCCACCAGGCAGTCGGTGACGGAGAAGATCGAAGCCGTCCGCAACGCGGTGAAGGGAGAAGACCGGGACGCGATCCAGCAGGCGTATGATGCCCTCGAGGTCGAGAGCCACGCGGTCTCGCAAAGGGTCTATGAAGCCAGCGGCGCGAACCAGGTCCCGAACGAAGAGGAGCCGACGACGGGAGTCGGCGCGAATGAAGACGGCGACGTGATGGACGCCGAGTTCCGCGAAGAGAAGTAAGATCGCGCCGAAGGAAAGGGAAAGGCGCCGTCCGAACGGACGGCGCCTTCTTGCGTCAATATGTACCGATGGCCGAACTCGTCCGGCTGACCGATAAGGGCCTGTACTGTGAGCGAGGGGGCTTTTACATCGACCCTTGGCGACCGGTCGAGCGGGCGGTCGTGACCCACGCCCACTCCGACCACGCC
>DASWVS010000105.1:0-5427 GCA_036401135.1 Fimbriimonas sp. | reverse complement strand
GGCATGGCGCAGCGCGTGGCGAAGCTCATCTCGGAGAGCGTGCGCCACTCGAACGGCCTGGAAGTCGATTGCGTCGTCGCCGACAGCTGCATCGGCGGCTTCGCCGAGGCAGCCGCTTGCGCCGAGAAGTTCGAGCGGGCGGGCGTGGGGGTTTCCCTCTCCGTGACGCCCTGCTGGTGCTACGGCACCGAGACGACCGACTTCGACCGGCAGATCCCCAAGGCGATCTGGGGCTTCAACGGCACCGACCGTCCGGGCGCGGTCTATCTGGCAGCGGCCTTGGCGGGCCAGAACCAAAAGGGCCTGCCAACCTTCGGCATCTACGGCCGCGACGTGCAGGACCTCGGCGACGAGACCATCCCCGCCGACGTCCGGGAGAAGCTGCTTCGCTTCGTGCGCGCCGGCCTCGCCGTCGCCACGATGAAGGGCAAGGCCTACTGCGCGATGGGCGGCGTGAGCATGGGGATCGCGGGATCGATCGTCGACCACGGCTTCTTCGAGCGCTACCTCGGGATGCGCGTCGAGACCCTCGACATGAGCGAGTTCCAGGGCCGCCTGCAAAAAGGGGTCTACGATCCCGAGGAGTACGAGCGGGCTCTGGCTTGGGTCAAGGAGAACTGCAAGGAGGGAGACGACAACAATTCGCCGGACATGCAGCGGAGCCGCGAACACAAAGACCAGGAGTGGGAGACCTCCGTCAAAATGGCGCTGATCGCCCGGGACCTGATGGTCGGCAACCCCCGGCTCGCCGAACTCGGCTACGTCGAGCAGTCCCGAGGGCACAACGCGATCGCGGGCGGCTTCCAAGGCCAGCGCCAGTGGTCCGACCACTTCCCCAACGGCGATTTCTTCGAGGCGATCCTGTGTTCCAGCTTCGACTGGAACGGTATCCGCCAGCCCTACATCGTGGCAACGGAGAACGACTCGCTCAACGGGGCGTGCATGCTGATGGGACACCTCCTGACGGGAACAGCCCAGCTCTTCTCCGACGTTCGGACCTACTGGTCGCCCGACGCCGTCCGGCGCGTGGCGGATCACCGGCTCGAGGGGGCGGCGAGCGGCGGCTTCCTCCACCTGATCAACTCGGGCCCGTCCGCGCTGGACTGGACCGGAAGGGCGCTCAAGCCGTGGTGGGAGATCGCTCCCGAAGAAGCGGGGGCCGCGCTCGACGCGACGCGGTGGCGCCCTTCGAACAGCGGCTACTTCCCCGGCGGCGGCTGGTCCACCGACTTCCTGACGCTCGGCGAGATCCCCTGCACGATGTTCCGCATCAACCTCGTCCACGGGCTGGGGCCTGTGCTTCAGATCGCCGAAGGCCAGACCCTCTCGCTCCCGGAGAGCGTGCACGACAAGCTCGACCTCCGCACCGACCCCACGTGGCCGACCACCTGGTTCGTCCCGCGCACGAACGGCCACGGCGCTTTCCGCGACGTCTACACCGTCATGGCGCATTGGGGGGCGAACCACGGCACGATCGCCCCCGGCCACATCGGAGCCGACCTCATCACCCTCGCCTCGATGCTCCGCATCCCGGTCGAAATGCACAACGTCGCCGAAGAGCTGGCGTTCCGCCCCTCCGCCTGGCACCGCTTCGGCGCAGGAATGGACGCTGTCGGCGCCGACTACCGAGCCTGCGCCACCTACGGCCCCCTCTATCGCTAGACCCGAGCCTCCAAGCCCCTCTCCTCGAAGGAGAGGGGTCGGGTTGAGGTTTCGTAAGCGCGAAGCCGACGCCGGTCGCCCATCGCCGGTATATAGTTGTTGCCTCAGCAGCCACGGAAGCAAGACAACCAAGGGTGCGGCGGCTCCGCTGCTGAGGCTTCCCAAGACGAGAGAAGCCTCGGCAGCGGAAAAGGCTGCCGGGTTCTGGAAGGAAGGCGAGGCTGCCGAGACAACAACCGCTATCGGCTTCGTGTTGCCTCAGCAGCCTCGGCGGCAAGACAACCAGGGGTGCGGCGGCTCCGCTGCCGAGGCTTTCAAAGACGCCGAAAATCTTCCATCCCCTTGGGAGAAGCGGCAAGGCCGGGATTCGTGTCATCCTATTAACGCCCATGCGTCAGATCCGCGAGAACATCTGGTACGTCACCTATAGCGAACTCGGCAAGCCGTTCGAGAAGGGCCCGGTCAAAGTCGACGGATTGGGGACGATCTTCCTCGACATCGCGGACGTCCGGTACATCAACCAGCATCGGGAGCTTGGTTACGAGCCGGCGTTTTTTGTGAGCCGCAGCGAGGCGATGAACGGATGGATGGTCGTGGTCGCGCGGCAGGAAACGTCGTTGGTCCCGCCCTACGTCAGGCCCTGAGGCGGTCTCAGTTGAACCCCTGAACGATCGACGCAACGGCTAGGTAGGTGAGCGCTATCGCCGCAGCGGGAATGAGCACGTAGAAGAACAGCAGTCTCATAGAGTCGCTGTTGAACCCGCTTCGCGTGGGCGTCTGACGAACGCGGCGCATCAGCATCGACCAGCTTTCCCGCTCGATCGCCGCCTTGCGGGCGCGCACCTCCCGGAGCAGACGGAGCCACTCTTCGGGCGGCGGCCCGGTACCGGGATGGTCTCGTTCCCACCGGAGCCGAACGGCCTCCATCTCCTCCGGCGAAGCTCCCGGGATCATCGGATCATGACGCGACGGTGCTAGCCCTCCTTGTCCTCGTACTGAGTTTTCAGCGCGTTCACGACGGCAGGATCGGCGAGCGTCGTCGTGTCTCCGAGCGCCCTCCCTTCCGCCACGTCGCGCAAGAGCCGCCTCATGATCTTGCCGCTCCGCGTTTTAGGAAGCTCGGCGCAGAGGAAGATGTCGTCGGGCCGGGCGATCGGCCCGATCTTCTCGGCGACATGCCCCTTGAGCTCGTCGACCAGGCCGGGATGCTGGCTCTGTCCGGCACGCAGGATCACGAACGCGGAGATCGCCTGCCCCTTGACGTCGTGGTTCTTCCCGATCACCGCCGCTTCGGCGACGGACGGATGGTCCACGAGGGCGCTTTCGACCTCCATCGTCGAGATGTTGTGGCCGGCGACGAGCATGATATCGTCCACCCGCCCCAGGAGCCAGAAGTAGCCGTCCTCGTCCACCTTCGCTCCGTCCCCGGCGAAGTACTTGCCCGGGAACCGAGACCAGTAGGTGTTCTTGAACCGGTCGGGATCGTTGAAGATGCCGCGGGTCATCGATGGCCAGGGCTGGGTCAAGACGAGAAAACCGCCGACCTCCTTCCCCTTGGGCGGAGCCTCTTCGCCTTTCGCGGCCGCGTAGTAGCCCAGCACGCCGTGAACGGGCGTGACATCCTTTCCGCTCTCGCTGTAGATCGAGGCGAACACGCCCGGGAAAGGCTGGGTCGCGGACCCCGGCTTGGTTTCGGTGATGCCGGGCAGCGCCGAAATCATGATCGCCCCCGTCTCCGTCTGCCACCACGTGTCCACCACCGGGCAGCGCCCTTTGCCGATCGTCTGCTCGTACCAGATCCACGCCTCGGGGTTGATCGGCTCGCCCACCGATCCGAGCAGGCGCAGGGACGACATGTCGCACCGGTCGGGGTACTCGGTTCCCCACTTCATAAAGGTTCGGATCGCGGTGGGCGCCGTGTACAGGATCGTCGCCTTGTGCTTCTCGATGATCCTCCAGAAGCGGTCCTTGTCCGGCGTGTCGGGTGCGCCCTCGTACATCAGCACCGAGGCGCCGTTCGCCATCGGCCCATAGACGATGTAGCTGTGCCCGGTAACCCAACCGCAGTCCGCGGTGCAGAAGTGCAGATCGTCGTCCTTCAGGTCGAAGACGAGCTTCGACGTGGCATAGACGCCGGTGAGGTATCCGCCGGTCGTGTGGACGATCCCCTTCGGCTTTCCGGTCGATCCGCTGGTGTAGAGGATGAACAGGAGGTCTTCGCTGTCCATCGGCTCGCACGGACAGTCCGTCGACTGCTGCGGAACGACGTCGTGCCACCAGACGTCGCGGTGCGGGCGCCAGCCGTGGTCGACCGGTCCGGCGTCGCCGATCCGGCGCAGCACGAGGACCTTTTCGACGGAGGGGCATCCCTGCTTCATGGCCTCGTCCACGATCTTTTTCAGCTGGACGACGTTGCCGCGACGCCATCCGCCGTCGGCGGTGATGATCAGCTTCGCCTCGGCGTCGTTCGTGCGCTCCTGCAGCGAATCGGCGCTGAAGCCTCCGAAGACGACGCTGTGGGCGGCCCCGATCCGGGCGCACGCCAGCATCGCGATCGCGAGCTCCGGCACCATCGGCATATAGATGCTGACCCGGTCGCCCTTCTGGATGCCGAGGCCCTTCAGCGCGTTCGCCAGCCGGCAGACCTCGTCCTTCAGCTCCGCGTAGGTGATCTCCCGGACGTCGCCCGGCTCCCCCTCGAAGACGATCGCGCGCTTGTTCGGCTGGCGTTCCGCGTGGCGGTCGACGCAGTTGTAGGCGGCGTTGATCTTTCCGCCGACGAACCACTCGGCGAACGGCGGGCGGAACAGGACCGCCGTGTGCCAGGGCTCGAACCAGTCCAATTCTTTGGCCCAACGCTCCCACCAACCGACCGGGTCTCTGGCGGCCTCCACATAGATCGAAGGATCGTTGGCGACCGCGTTGGCGGCGAACTCAGCAGAGGGAGCGAAGGTTCGCTCTTCATGAAGCAACGTCTCAAGATTCTGTGACATCGATGTCGAAGCACCCCAGTTCGATTCGTTCGGCGGAATAGCGCAGTATAGCGAAAAGCGATCGCCGAATCGGGCTGGGCCTTTCGCGCCCGGCTTGTCACTCCCGCCCCTTTCGCCGCACAATAGCAGTATGTCGACGCTTTCGGAAAGCTATTACAGAAACTATCTCGTCCACGGTCTTCCGGGAGAGTCGGTCAGGCAGATCGCCTCGCTGGCCACCGAAGAGGGGTTCATCATGAACGAGACGATCGTCAAGCAGGGCGAGAAGGGCAGCGACCTCTACATCGTGTTGGAGGGGACCGTCAACATCATCGTCGGCGGCAGCGACAAACTGAACGAGATCGGCCCGGGCAGCGTGATCGGCGAGATCGCCCTCATCGACGACCAACCTCGCTCCGCCGACGCAGTCGCGAAGACGCGCGTCAAGGTGGCACGGATCCCGGCGAAAGAGCTGAGAAACCTGATGTGGGAGCAGAAGGACGTCGGGTTCGTCATGCTCGCGAACCTGTCGAGGGTCCTCTGCGGAAGGCTCCGCCAGGCGAGCGCGATGATCGACACCCTCATGGACGCCGCCGCCGACCCCTGGGCAGGCCAGATCTAGCCCGCGACGCCGCCGGTGAACGCCTGCGCCGTGTAAAAATGCTTCCATGCGCATCCTCGTTACCGGAGCGGGCGGGAATATCGGCCGCGGGATCATCCCGAAGCTTTTGGAAAAGGGGCACGATCTCGTACTCACCGACCTGAACCGGGTCGAGGGTTTCGAGGGGGTGCC
>DASWVS010000104.1:0-3423 GCA_036401135.1 Fimbriimonas sp. | reverse complement strand
CCGCCAGCATCCCGCCAAGGTAGCAGCCCTGTTCGAGGTAGAAGCGGAATGCCCCAGCGTTCGGCGCGGTCTGACCGCCGCTGCTCGAGATGAAGACCGTCTCGGGGAAGTCCTTGGCGACCTGGACCATAGGCTCGTTGTACTCATAGCCGTGGCCGAAGATGAGGCGGTAGTTCTTCTGTGCGTAGGATCGGATGGCGTCCTTGATCTTGGGTCCCTGGGCCTCCTGGTTGTCGACGGTGGCGCCGAGTTCTTTCTTCACCTGCATCAACCCGTCGTAGGCGAGGGCGTTCCAGCCGGAGTCGCTCACCGCGTCCGGCGTGATGAGCGCGACCTTCATCCCTGCCGGCGCATCGGATTTCGATGGGTTCGAAGGGCTGCTCCCGGTCGCGTCACAGCCGAAGAGAACGAGACACGCCAGGATCGTGTAACAAACAAAGCGCCACATTTAGCGCGCATTATATCGATCTTAGCGGCGCTTTTGCCCCTTCGCCGGGTGCGTGGGACGACGGAGCCGCCCCTCATACTCCTGGGTCGCCTCGATCCGCTGCCGCTGCTCGTCTTCGAAGGCGGCGATCTCGCGGCGCACCCGGGCATCGGCGTCGACGAAGGCCGCGTCGGGCTCGTTCTCCCCCCGCAGGACCGACTCCCGGTAGGCGCGCTTGGCCTCGACGATGCCCGACGCCATCCGAAGGGGATCCATCGCCGAGGGAGCCCCGATCGAGCGGATCCTCTGCTCGTATTCGTCGATCAATGCTTGGTTGGTCTCGCCGTGCTCCTGCCGCAGCCGCTCGATACGGACGTCGATCTCGCTCCGAATCAGCTCCATCCGGACCGTTTCCGCTTCCACGATCGCATCGATCAGCTCCGCCTCGAGAACGCCCGCCCGGTCGAGGAGCTTCTGTCGCTCCTCGCCCTCGCGTGCGAGCGCCCGTTCCGGGATCTGGTCCAGTCGCCAGATGATCCCGTCCCGCTTTCGGAGTGCGCCGAGAAGCTGCTCCTGCTTCGCTTGGAGGAAATCCAGGCCGCGAGAGGGATCGCGGTCGGGGCGGCTCGGATCGGCTTCGGACATGAACCGAGCATACTTGAACACCGGCCAAAGAGGGTGCGGTTCAGTCCAGGGTCCGGCGGATCGGCTCGACCAGCATCTCCTTCGTGTAAATGAAGTCTTCGCGCTTGAAGTTGGACAACTCGAAGTCGTTTCGTAGCACGATCGCCCCGGTCGGGCAAGCCTCCTGGCAATAGCCGCAGAAGATGCAGCGGATCATGTTGATCTCGTACCGCTTCGCATACCTCTCGCCCGGCGAATACCTCTCCTCGTCGGTGTTCTCGGCAGCCTCGACGAAGATGCATCGCGCGGGACAGGCGCCGGCGCAAAGGGAGCAGCCGATACACCGTTCCAACCCGTTGTCGTACCGGGTAAGGACGTGGCGCCACCGGGTCCGCGGGAACGACTCCCGCTTCTCCTCCGGATACATGATCGTGACCTTGTCGTGCTGCAGGCGCTTGGCGGTGATGCCCAAGCCGGCAAGTACCGGTTTGACGACGTCGTTGAAAACTCGCACTACGCCTCCACCTCTTCCAGCTGCCGCGGATTCACTTCGACCAGCTTGAGCTCGCTGAGCTTGCGCGCGCCGCCCCGCTTGATCTTGTCCTGAAGCTTGAGGAACGCGTACATCAGCGCGTCCGGGGACGGCGGACAGCCGGGAACGTAGATGTCGACCGGTACCACCTGGTCGGCGCCCTGAACGATCGCGTAGTTGTTGTAAACGCCGCCGGAGGACGCGCAGGCCCCCATCGAGATCACCCACTTCGGTTCCGGCATCTGGTCGTAGATCTGCCGTAGAACCGGCGCCATCTTCTTGCTGACCCTGCCGGCGATGATCATGACGTCCGCCTGGCGGGGCGTGGCACTGAACCGCTCCATGCCGAACCGCGCGGCGTCGAACCGGGCGGCGACCGTGCCCATCATCTCGATCGCGCAGCAGGCCAAGCCGAAGGTAAGCGGCCAGAGCGAGTTGGCGCGCGCTTGGTTGACCAAGGTCTCGACCGTGGTAACGACCACGCTTCCGCCTTTTTCCATGTTTCCAAAGACAGGCGTGGTGCTGTCATGGAGAACGAGTGTCTCGACTTTCTTTGGCATGAGCTGTCTCAAAGTCTACCTGCGCCCGCCAAACACCCGGCCCGCCGCCCGCACGGCGAGGATCCCCGCCCAAGTAAACTATCGACTTCCATGCGAACCTCCGAGTGGGCTCGTCTATTGTCCGAGTCGTCAGAGCTCCAGTCGCTCCTCGCAACCTCCGATTCCGCCGGCGAATGGCGGACCGTTGCGTACGAGGCGCGTCCGGTGCTGCTCGCCGCCGCTTGGATGAACCGGCCGCGCAAGATCCTCGTGGTGACCGCCAACTACGAGCGTGCCCTCCAGTGGCAGGCAAAGCTGGGGCTGTGCGGAGTGCCTCAGGAGATGATTGCGCAGCTTCCCTCCGGCACGTCGGCCCTGTTCGAGGATGCGGCGCCCGAGCACATCGCTTTGAGCGACCGGCTGGGAGCGCTCCGGGCGTTGGCCGAAGAAGCCCCCAAGATCGTTCTGTCCAGTCCGCAGCCCGTGCTCGAAAGGACGCTGCCCAAAGAGATCCTGCTGGACGCCCATCTCGAGATCGAGGTGGGGCGCGAGATCGATCCCGACAAGCTGCTCCGCCAACTGGTGAACCTCGGCTACGAGCCCCAGGAGCCCGTGCGGATTCCGGGTCAGTTCAGCCGCCGTGGCGGTATCATCGACATCTTCGCCACCGGCAGGGACACTCCGATCCGCATCGAGCTTTTTGGCGACGAAGTGGAGTCGATCCGGAGGTTCGATCCCAATACCCAGCGGTCGATCGGAAAGCTGGAGAGCCTCAGCCTCTCGCCGTCCCGCGAGACCCTCTATTCGGCGGGCGCCGAAAGCCTGGGAGAGCTGGTGCGCAACGCCATCGAGCATGAGGCGGCGGGGCTGGAAGAGGAAGTGGCCGACCGCCTGAGAGAGCTCGTGAGCGGCGACGCCCAGGCGCTGAGCGACAAGCTCTATTTCGACCGACTCGACCTCTATCGCCCGCTCCTCCATCCTGAATCGGGCTGCGCGATCGACCTGTTGGCCGATGAGGATCTGCTCGTCCTCGACGAGCCGCTGGAGCTCGAGGCGATCGCGGCGCGCAACGAGGAGGAGTTGGCGCAGGCGCTTGAAGCCCGAGAGCTTCGCGGCGAGATCCTCCACAGCACCTCAAGCGACTTCCTGCTACCCCCCGAGCATATGGCAGGCCACGAGAGGACGCTGGTCATGACCGCCATGAACTCGGTCCCTTCCTGGGTCGATCTGCGGAACAAGGTCGACGTGAACGCCGTATCTCTCGACCCCTACCGCGGACGCGCCGAGGCCCTGGCGCTGAC
>DASWVS010000103.1:0-3212 GCA_036401135.1 Fimbriimonas sp. | reverse complement strand
TCCCAAATTCGATCGGCTACCTGCGCGAAGGCCGCCCGAACGTGATCGGGCTGCGGACCTTCAGCAAGGCCTACGGTCTCGCCGGCGTTCGCCTCGGCTACGGCTGGGCGACCGAAGATGTGGTGGATGCGTACCACCGCGCCCGCGAGCCTTTCAACGTCAACCTGCTGGCCCAGGCGGCCGGCATCGCCGCTCTCGACGACGAGGAGCACGTGAGGAAAACGGTGGAGAACAACCGGCGAGGCATCGAACGCCTCGCCGGCGTCTTCCGGGAGGCCGGCGCAAGGCCCCTGGAGAGCTTTGCCAATTTCCTGTTCGTGGACCTCGGTAGACCCGCCCGGCCCGTCTACCAGGCGCTCCTGGAGCGCGGGGTCATCACCCGGCCGGGAGACCTGCTCGGCGACCCGAACTGCCTCCGAGTGAGCATCGGGACCGAGGATGAAATGGAGAAATTCGTGAGAGCCTATCAAGAAGTGATGAAGCCGGCGGTGCCGGCGTGATCGTCGTCCTGACCGCCGGCAGCACCGCCGACCAGGTGGCCGTCGTTTCCGAACGCCTCGTCGAGCTCGGCTACATGGTGAACCCGATCTTCGGCGTTGAGAAGACCGTTGTCGGCGCCGTGGGCGGTTCCGAGCACGAGAAGGTCGACATTATCGACCAGCTCAAGGCATACGACTTCGTTGAGGACGTTATCCAGATCACGAAGCCGTACAAGTTCGTGGCGAAAGAGTACGTCGGCGGGAAGTCCACCGTGAACCTCGGCGACGGTGTCGTCGTCGGCGGCGACGAGTTCGCGATGATGGCGGGCCCTTGCACCGTCGAGTCAGAGGAGCAGCTGTTCAAAACGGCGGAGGCGGTCGCGTGTTCGGGGGCCAAGATCCTCCGCGGCGGCGCTTACAAGCCCAGCACCTCGCCGTACTCGTTCCACGGCATGGGCGAAGAGGGCCTGAAGCTGCTGCGCGCCGCCGCCGACAAGCACGGCCTCAAGGTGATCACGGAAGCGATGCACGTGCGCAAAGTGGAGGAGGTCGCGCGGTACGCGGACGTCATCCAGATCGGAACGCGCAACATGCAGAACTACGAGATCCTTCGCGAGGTGGGCCAGGCCCGCAAGCCGGTGATGTTGAAGCGCGGCATGACCGCCAAGTACGAGGAATGGTTGCTCGCGGCCGAGTACATCGCCTCGGCGGGCAACGAGCGCATCATGCTCTGCGAGCGTGGTATCAGAACCTTCGAGCCCTACACGCGGAATACGCTCGACCTCTGCGCGGTACCGGTCATCAACCACCTCTCGCACTTGCCGGTCATCGTCGATCCGTCGCAAGGGACCGGACGTCGCGACCTCGTGGAAGCGA
Source organism: Fimbriimonas sp. (assembly GCA_036401135.1). Taxonomy (GTDB): domain Bacteria; phylum Armatimonadota; class Fimbriimonadia; order Fimbriimonadales; family Fimbriimonadaceae; genus Fimbriimonas. Next base: position 1,857 of record DASWVS010000103.1, on the reverse strand, counting down.
TGAGCCTGGCATCGGCGGCGGTCGGCGCGGACGGCCTCATCATCGAGGTCCACCCGAGCCCCGACCACGCCCTCAAAGACGGCGCCCAGAGCGTGACGATCGAATCGTATGAAGCCCTGGTGCCACGCGTCGCGCGTGTTGCCGAGGCAGTGGGCCGGAAGATGGCCGTCGCCATCAATGCATAGCGTAACCGTCCCCCTTGCATGAACCGCAAGGGGGACGGGCTCACTATCCCACCGTCAGCGTCGACGTCACCGTCCGCTCGGTGTGCCCCTCGTCTCCTGCGAACTCGGCGCTGATCTGGTAGCTGCCGGGGGTGCTGGGGGAGGCGGCCTTTCTTGTGGCGATCCCGAGGGAGTTCGTCACCCCCGATCCCACCGCCACCCCCGCCACCTTGAACGCGATCGTCCTTCCGGCAAGGGGCTGGCCCGAGGCGTTCAGGAGCCTCGCCCGCAGCGTGGCCGTCGCGCCCGGGGACGCGGAGACGTTCGCCGCCCCCATCCTCACCGGGCCTTTCTGCACCGCGACGTCCCTTCCGGCGGAGGAGGCCTTGTGGGAGGAGTCGCCGGGGAAGCGGGCCTGCAGGCGGTGCGTCCCCACATTCGTTCCTTCGGGCACCGTCCAGGAGAGAAGCGCACGACCGTCGGCGTCCGTGGAATCGCTCCCGACGAATGCGCCGTCGAAGAAGAACTTGACCGTCGCCCCCTCGAGAGGAGCGAGGGAGGCCCTGTCCCGCAGCCGGGCGGAGAGCACCGAGGCCTTTGCGACGGAGAGCGCGGGTGCCGGGAGCGTCATGACCGTCGGCGGGGGAGAGCCGAAGCCGGTGTTGTGGACGAAGACGTCCATTTTGCCGTTGGTATCGCCGGCGACGAGGTTGGTCGCCGCGCTCTGGTAGGCCACCAGGGATCCGTCCTGGCTCAAACCCGCGAGTCCGGCTCCGCTGTTTGCCATCGTCCCTTCCGAAGAAGCACTCGCGCGGATCACAGCGCCTGTCGCCAAATCCTTCACAAGCGTGTGGAAGAAACTGTTGGAACCGTCTGGAGTGAGGTTGCTCGAGTCCGTAAGGAAAGCGACGACTCGTCCATCGATGCTAGGTGCGGCAGGCAAACCGGCGCTACCGTTCCCCTGTGTGCCGTCGGAGGCAACGCTGGCGAGGCGAATCGCACCCGTTACCATATCCTTAACGAACACGTCCGACAGTCCGTTGGCATCCCCGGCGACGAGGTTCGAGGACGTGCTCCCGAAAGCGATATACCGACCGTCTGCACTGATCCGGGCGTAGAGCGACTCGCCGTTTCCGATCGTTCCATCCGACGCTGCGCTGGCGAGACGAAGGTGTCCGGTCGCCAGCTCCTTGACGAAGATGTCGGCCGCTCCGTTATTGTCGCCGGGCACAAGCGTCTCGGACTCGCTCGTAAAGACGACGAAGCGCCCATCGGCGCTGATATAGGAGTAGTCGCCAACGCCTTGCGTTCCGCTCGACGAGGTTGTGGCCAACTGGATCTGCCCGGTCGAGACGTCCTTCACGAAAACGTCCCACCACCCGTTCGAATCGCCCGGTACCAGGTTGCTGGAAGCGCTGCCGAACGCCACGAGGCGCCCATCGGCGCTGATCGAGGGATAGATGGAGTAGTTGTTTCCTGGGATGCCGCCTGCCGAGGCGCTCACCAAGGACAGCGTGCCGGTGTCCAAGTCTTTGCGGTAGACGTCTGGAATGCCGTTCGCGTCGGAGGGAACGAGCGCGGTCGAGCTGCTGAAGGCGACGTAGCGCCCATCGCTGCTGATCGAGGGGTAAACAGCGTCCACGTCGACCAGGCGGATCTCGCCGGTCGACAGGTCCTTTCGGAAGACCCCTCA
>DASWVS010000102.1:0-3261 GCA_036401135.1 Fimbriimonas sp. | reverse complement strand
GGTTCATCCCCACGTGCGTGGGGAACGCTGGTCGAGCGGGCCGAAGGTCGTCTCTTTGCGCGGTTCATCCCCACGTGCGTGGGGAACGCCAAGGCCTCCTCGGCGCCGTGCTCCGCAACCGCGGTTCATCCCCACGTGCGTGGGGAACGCCCTCGGCAGGCGACTGGACCGTGACGTGCGAACGGTTCATCCCCACGTGCGTGGGGAACGCGGGGAGAGGGAGACCGCAAAGCACACCCTCGACGGTTCATCCCCACGTGCGTGGGGAACGCGAGGCAATCCCGCCTCACGGACATGGAAGGTGCGGTTCATCCCCACGTGCGTGGGGAACGCGCCGTCGCCGAGGAGCTGATGCGCGGCTACCACGGTTCATCCCCACGTGCGTGGGGAACGCACTTCCTCTAACCCTCGAGAATCTCAAGGGCATCTAGGCGGGAAGAATTCTACCGAATGATTTCGTCAGATTCAGGACAATTCCTATTCTCTTGAAAAAGAGCGGCCGACCCTGGCGCGCAAGGTTCTGCGACGCGCCGAAGGCATCTTCCCTACTCCGCCGGCTCGGACTCACCGAGGGGCGACCGGAAACGGACCAAACGCAGCCCATCGAAATCTACCGGCTCCCTTCGGTTTGGGCCGCAAGTCAGGAAGTCGAACCCCGACTCGTTGGGCGCAGCGAAGGCCATCACTCCATTTCCTTCGCCAACTTCGGCCTGAACCTGTTGCCAAAGGTAATCCCTGACCCGCGCCGAGTAGTCGCCAACGTAGACACCCGCGCGGACCTCGACGAGCCAGATGGCCATCCGCCCTCTCAGGCGCTGAGGAACATTCTCCAATACGACCACGACCATCGCCATGGCGTCAGCCCCGATGCCCGCCGTCGGCCAACGTGGGCTTGTCGACGAGCACCGGCAGTACCTGCCCTTCGGCAGGCTTCGGAGGCTCGAGCTCGCCTGCGGCCAGCACCTCCTGAATGAGCGGGATGAGGCGCTCGAGAAGCCTCGTGCGGCGGAAGGAGTCCCGGCAGCCCAGGCGTACCCTCCGCTCATGATCCGCGCCAGGCGTAGACGCGACTTGGAACGCGACCGGCACGACGGTGTCGAACTTCACGATGTCGGCGATGTCGTAAACGAAAGAGAGAGGCTTCCCCGTGTGAATGAACCCGACGGCGGGTGCGTACCCTGCCGCCAGGACGGCCGCTTCAACGATTCCATAAAGGCACGAGGTTGCGGAGCTGAGGCAGCGATTTGGGATATCTGATACATCCCAATCATCCGGTTCGTAGCTCCGGCGCGTCCATTTGACCCGGTACTGCTGCGCGAGGACCTGGTAGGTCCTTCGAACGCGGACACCCTCGATCCCGCGAAGCTGCTCGACGCTCCGGCGCGCTGGCGCTGGCTCTCCGAAACGCAGCTCGTACATCTTTCGGACGACCTTGAGCCGCGTGTTCTCGTCGAGCGCCAGCTTCGCCTGGTAGAGCAAGCGATCGCTACGGGCGCCCCCCGGCTGCCCAGCGGAGTAGAACCGGACGCCGCCCTCCCCGATCCACACCAGCAGGCAGCCGACCCTCGAAGCGAGGGCGACCGCAGCGTGACTGACCCGGATCCCGGGCTCGAGGAGGAGGCACGCGACGCCTCCCACGGGGATGTGGGTGCGGACACCGGTCTTGTCCACCAGGACGAAAGCGCCGTCCAGGACGTCCAGGTTTCCCCGCTCCACGAACACCAACGAAACCCGGTCCCTGATCGATATCGGGCGGGGAGGATCGATCGGCTTCATGCGCGCCGAAGCAACATCAGGCCGCAGCCGAAGGCCTTCTGGGGCCCGAAACCGCTGGCCACCTGCTCAACGAAGCGAGCGGGTTCGCGCACGACCAGTACGCCCTCGAAGTCCAAGGTGCTGAATAGGATGGGCTTCGCGCCCGACCGATAGATCCTGTGGCGACGATAGCCGCCGATGCGAAGGGGCGCGTGCACGTCGGCAGCGAACGGCATACCGTCGTCCGTCTCCGCCGGCGCATCGGCCGGCAGATCGAAACCCGCCTGGTCGGCCTTGGCGGAGAGCCATCGCATCCCGGCCACCCGAACCGCCTCCGCGACGTCGATGGGTTCCCCTCCTTTCACCGATCGGAGAACCTGGTCCCTGATCACGTCGTGACGTCTTCCCCGCGCTGACTTTTCGCCGCCGGTCTCCCGGGCTGGGCGCTTGACGGTCGGACTCGCGCGAAGCGAGAAGGCCAGGCGATCTCCCGCCTTGATCACGGGCGCAAAGGGCCTCGTTTCGATCGACCAGATCCCGTCGTCGTCGCTAGCTGGCGGATGCTTCGAAAGCACGAAGAACCGTACCCGCCCTGCGCCCCCCGGCCCTCCTTCGTCCCGTCGAAACAGGAAATCTCGGGACTGCTCGGGCGAGCGAGAGAACACCGCCCAGAGCGCCCGATGGGCGCCGCCGGGGCTGGACACCTCTCGCCAGAACGCCGGCCTCTCGGCCGCGTCCGCCTTCAGTTCAAGCCGGCTCAACCACATCGGTTGCCTCCGCTTCTACTCGCTCGACGAGCACGTGCTCGTCCCGCTGGATGAACTGCCACCGGGATCGGCTGACGACCTGGTCGCGCCGGGTCTCGGTCCGGTCGGGCACCAGCCCTTTCCAATCTCCTTCCCAGCGGAACGTCCGCTTAGTACCCCCTCCCTGCCACTTCGGCTTCAGGAGTCCCAGGATCAGGTCATCCAGGGAAAACCGGGCCACTCGCAATGCAGCGACGGGATCTTCAGCGTCGAGGAGCAGTGGCTGGAAGGGCAAGGCAAGCGCAGCAGAGCGGCGCCCCGCGAAGGGAATGAACGTCGGGGACGCCAGGGCTTCCGCGACCCGCTCGAGCGACCACGCCGCGGGCTCTCGTCGAAGCCAGAGCGCGATCGCAAACGCAGAATCGCAGCGATATTGACGCTGAGAAAGCTGCGTTTCGAGTGCGGCCGGATTGCCCTTGGCGTCTACCGTACAACGGAGTTCCTCTCGTCTCGTGGCAGGGAGCCGTCCCGTGCGGCGGCGAAACGCCGAGATCCGGGGCCCATCCGGAGCTTGGGCCGTGTGGTAGTCGACGAGCAGCACGCCCTCGGCGTCCGTTCTCGTCGCGACGCCAAAGTCCTGGGCGAGTGACGCCTGTCCCACGAGATCGTCCCGCCGGACACCAAGGCAGGCGCCCACGAGTCCAAGCACCATGGAACGAGTGGGCGCGGCGAGAGACGGGCGCCGCTCACCGACGGCGAC
>DASWVS010000101.1:0-2591 GCA_036401135.1 Fimbriimonas sp. | reverse complement strand
ATCGAAGCCGAGCTTTATCTGGAGGCGAGCGGGATGGAGGAGACCGCGCGCGTGCTCGAGTCGATCCGGTCCGTGGAGGGAGTGAAGAAGGTCGAAGAGGCTCCGTCGGTCGAAGCCGCCTTCGGCAAGCGCGTCATCGTGATGGGCGGGGGAGCGCAGGTCGCGCAGGTCGTGCTGGGAGCGGTATCGGAGGCGGACCGGCACAATATCCGTGGCGAGCGGATCAGCGTGGACACGATCCCGCTCGTGGGGGAGGAGCGGCTGGCCGAGGCGGTAAGGGCGGTCGCGAGGCTTCCCCGCGCCGGGATCCTCGTCCTGGCGGGGAGCCTGATGGGGGGAGAGATCGCCGCGGCCGTTCGCGAGCTGAGCGGACGCGGAATCCCCGTGATCTCGCTCAACATGGTCGGCAGCGTCGTCGACGCCGCCGACCTGGTGGTTTCGGACCCGGTCCAGGCGGGCGTAATGGCCGTGATGGCGATCGCCGACACCGCCAAGTTCGACTTCGACAGGATTCGGGGCCGACGGCTCTAGGGCCCGTCGCGATAGAAGTGGAGGCCGAACCGCGTCAGGCTGTAGGAGGCGACGAGCAGCGCGAACGGTAGGATCGAAGTCGCCGCGCGCGTCTGGTAGACGAAAACCGCCACCAGTGCAAGAGCGAACCCGACCGCACCTGCCGCTTTCGACCGTCGCTCGAGCAGGGCGAGCCCGATTCCCGCCCCCAGCGGCACGAACGCCAGGCCGGGAACGTACGTGATCGGCTGTACGGGACGCGACAGGATCTCCGAGGCGATGCCGAGGATCAGGAAGAACAGCCCGGTGGCAAGGCTCGGATAGGGCGGAGGGTCCTGGGGCTTCATTCGTTCCGCTCCCACACCCTACCAGCCCGGATACTTCAGCCACCAGCTCTGGAAGCTCGGGTCGTCCTCGCTCGGCGCGTCGCCGGATGCGACCGTGTAGAGATCCGTCGCCAACTCTTCGATGACGTCCGCGAGTTCGATCTTCGAGACCCATTCCTGAGGAATGGCGTGCACGCCGTGGATCGCGCCGAGCAGGTTCCCCGTGACTGCGCCGGTGCTGTCGCTGTCGCCGGAGTGGTTCACGGCGAGCAACACCCCATGCCGGTAGTCGTTCGCGACCAGCGTGCAGTAGAGCGAGATGGCGAGGCACTCTTCCGCGATCCATCCCTCCCCCAGGCGTGCGACGGTCTCCGGGGTTGCCGGTAGTCCGGAGCCGGCAAGCTCCACCGCCAGGTCGATCGCTTCGATCGTCTCGGCCGCCCCCTTTTCGTCGCAGAGCCTCTGGCTCGCCAGCGCGATCGCCTCGCTCAGGGGCCAGTCGCGGACGACCTGGCGGATGATCAGCGCCAGAGCCCCTGCGGTGAGGTATCCGGTCGGGTGGCCGTGCGTCAGGGCCGCGACGTCCGCGCCAAGCTCGAAGGAGTCCAGGGCGAGAAGCCCGACCGGGGCGATCCGCATCATGCCTCCACACCCTTTCCGGTCGTTCATCGGCTCGGATCGGGTGGCGTACCGTCCGGTCCGAAGAGCGCTCAGACAGGCATTCCCGGGAGCCCGCCGTGCGTGAAGCTCGCGGTGGGTGACGAGCCAGCCGTCGGCGCTGTCCTGCCAGGGAGGCTTCTCCCCCTGAGTCGACAGCCACCGGTAGTAAGCGCCCAGGACCAGCGCCGGGGCATCCGCAAGGCCTTTGGCTTCGGCCCGGACGAACGCGCGCAGAAGCCCTTCCGCCGTGAACAGGGACATCTGGGTGTCGTCGGTGATCCTGCCCAAGCCGCCGTAAGCGGGAACGAGGTCGGTGACCCCCGCCTCACCGAAATGGGCGCGGATCTGGTCGAGGCTCCAAAACTCGACCGCGGCGCCGAGGGCGTCGCCCACGGCGCCTCCGAGGAGGCAGCCAACGAACCGCTCCAAGCGATCCACCCCAAGAAGCTACCCGTTTCCGCCCGCGGCGCTACGCGGCGTGGATGACGGGCCTCTTGTCGGGGTCGCTCTGCTCCCTCCTGAGGATCTCGCGGGTGAGGGGGGCGACGTCGCCCCTCCCGGCGAAGAGGTACTTGAACATGTACATGACGGGGTTCCCTTCCGTCCAGTTGAAGTAGGCGTGGGGGCGCTTGCCCGTCATCCTCTGCACCTGGAGCAGCAGGGCGGCGATCGCGTTGGGCACGGCGGGCCCCTCGGCCCGGAGCACCTTGTGGCCGTCGATGTCGACGCCCCGGACCTTCATGACGGTGGAGAAGGTGGAGGCGTCGGGGACGTAGACCTCCAGGAACAGGACCTCCTCGCTCTCGGGGATCTGGTGGTCGCGCCGGGCCTCGGCGACCTCGCGGGCGTACTCGGCGCCGGTCATCTCTTCGGGGCGGTTGGGGATGATGCGGATGAGGTGGTCGCCTTCGGCGGCTTCCTGCACGAACTGCTTGGCGACGACGTCGAGGTCGACGCGGTCGACGCGCAGCTCGAGGGTCCTCCAGACGCGGGAGAAGAAGGAGACGGCGATGATGGCGGCGATGAAGAAGGAGGCGATCTTGATGCCGTCGGGCCGCTCCACCACGTTCGCCACCGTCGTGTAGATGAAAACCA
>DASWVS010000100.1:0-2488 GCA_036401135.1 Fimbriimonas sp. | reverse complement strand
AGTTCTCGTTGCGGGGGGTGATCCCGAGGTTGCTGGCCACGAGGATGAGTTTGGCACAGACGCATGGAGGACGCCGGCCATAGGGCTCGCCGCTCGGGTAAAATGCAACTTCACTGATTGAGTGACTGGGAACACGGCGTTCGAGGCAAGGATTGCGGTGGTTCGAGACAGACGTCGTCAAGGGAACGAGCCGTCGCCGTGGCAATGGGGAGGCATATCATGGATGGGGAACTGTTGGTCCTGGACCAGGTCGCGCTCGACGAGATCACAGAAGGGGACGCCGGCTTCAAGGCGGTCCTGCTGGCGGAGTACCAGAAAACGACCCCCCCGCTGCTCGAAGAACTCGGTAACGCGGTGAAGGCGTGCGACTTCGAGCAGGTCACGTACCGGGCGCATATGCTCAAGGGCAGTTCGCGCTCCATCTGTGCCCCGGCCTTGTCGGAAGCGGCTTACGACATGGAGATGGCGGGCCGTTCCGGAGCCCCCGACGGGCTTGCGCCTGCCTACGAGGATCTCGTCGGACATTCCCGGCGGCTGTTCGCGGAGATCGAGCGGATCCTCGATCCGGCCTAGATCCAGCCTCTGCGACGGAACGCGAACCACACGCCCACGAAGGACGCCACCATGAGCGCGAGGGCGAAGGGGTAGCCGAAGGCCCAGCCCAGCTCCGGCATGTGCTTGAAATTCATCCCGTAGATTCCCGCGATGAGAGTGCTCGTCATGAGCGCCGTGGCGTAAAAGGTCATGCGCTTCATCACGTAGTTGATGTTGTTCGACACCGTCGACAGGTGGACGTCGAGGAGCGACGCCAGCGTTTCCCGGTTCATGTCGACCATCTCCCCCAGGCGCAGGATGTGGTCGAGAATGTCCTGGAGGTACGGCTCGATGGTCACCGGGATCTGGGAGATGTCCCGCCTGAGCATCGCGTTGAGGACCTCTCGCGTAGGCGCCAGGCACCGCCGGAGGAACAACAGCCGCCGCTTCAGCCGCTGGATCTGTACCACCTGTTCGACATCGCCGCTGAAGATCGCGTCGGCAACGGAGTCCACCTTGTCTTCGATCTCGTCCGCGACCGGGAAGTAGGCGTCGACGGCGGCATCGACGAGCGTGTAGGCGAGGCGCGCCGATCCGTCGGAGGCGGCCCGAGACCGCTGCAGCCAGCGCTCGAACCATGTACTGACGAGTTCGACCCGCTCACGGCAGTAGGTGACGAGCGAATGGCCCGTCAGGAAGAAGGCGAGTTCACGAACAACATCCTCGCCGTTGTGGGCGACGATCACCGGGATCACGAAGAAGAGGACCTCGTCGTACTCTTGGAGCGTCGGCCGCTCCTGATCGCTCAAGGCGTCCTCGACGGCGAGTTCGTGGTATCCCAGCCGGTCTTCCAGCAGTTCGCGCACTCGGGCGTCATCGTTGCCGTAAACGTTGAGCCACACCGTGTCGCGCCTATCCCTGATCCGTGCGATCGCGTCTTCCAGATCGATCCAGTCGCATTCCTGGCGATCGTCGTAGTGGCAGGCGGCGCCCGCGTGAAACTCGGCGTGGATCATGGTCAACGACATTCTAGTAGGTCCGCAGGAACTCGCACGCGCGTCCCTCGGTTTCCGGTACCGGAACCGTCATGAGCCCCACCCGGACCCCCTATACCCAGCCGATCCATATAAGCCACAATCCCCAAATGCTTCGAGCCGTCTTATGGATGCTGCTGCCCGTACTGCTGTTCGCCGGCGGGTGCAGGTCCGGCAACGATACGATCGGAGGCGTCCCCCGCAAGGAGAAGATCGATTCGATCGTCAGCCTGTCCCCCAGCACGACGGAGATCCTGCTCACGCAGGGCGCGACGCAGTTCCTGAAGGGACGGACCGCCGCCTGCAACTATCCCGACATGTCGGTCAAGCAGATCCCGATCGTCGCCTCGGTCAAGCCGGATTTCGAGAAGATCGCGACGATCAAGCCCGACCTGGTGGTCTTCGACTCGGCGGTCTACAACGAGCAGGACGTCCAGAAGATCAAGGAGCTCGGGGCCCAGACCTTCACCATCGACGCCGACACGATCGACGAATTCACGACGCAGCTCTATCGGCTCGGCTCCGTTCTCGGCCTCGAGACCAATGTCTCGGGGTATGTCGACAAGATCCTGGCCGCGAGGACGTCGTCGCTGGGCGACCCGATCTCTCCCGCGCCGAAGGTCGCTGTTCTGCTGGCCGGATGGGGGAGCGCCGAGCACATGCTGGCCGGATCCGGCTCCTTCATCGCGGACGTGGTCCGCGCTTCGGGGGGCGAGCCGATCGGGCCCGACTCGGATAAGTTCGAGACGCTCGATCCCGAGTACCTCCTCGCCCAGAACCCGGATATCGTCGTCCTTGGCGTCCCTGCCAAAGACGCGGCCGCCACGGAGCGGCAGGTTGCGGCGGTGCTGAACGACGGTCGGTTTGCGGGGATGTCCTGGGTCAAGAACCGGAGGATCATCCCGATGGACCAGGACGTG
>DASWVS010000099.1:0-4612 GCA_036401135.1 Fimbriimonas sp. | reverse complement strand
CGCGGGCGCGAGGCTCCGTCATCGATACTGATACGTCCGGGCGCCTCAAGTGAAGGCCACGCAAAACACGGTCTTCACGGCCGCATCTGCCCTACAGCGTCCCTCGGAGCGCCTGTTCCCGCTCGATCGCTTCGAACAGGGCTTTGAAGTTCCCTTTGCCGAAGCTCTTCGCGCCCTTCCGGTGGATGATCTCGTAGAAGAGGGTCGGGCGGTCGGTGATCGGTTTTGTGAAGATCTGGAGGAGGTATCCCTCATCGTCCCGATCGACCAGAATCCCAAGCTCGGCGAGTTCATCCACGTTCTCGTCGATCCTTCCCACCCGCTCCTCGAGCATCTCGTAGTAGGCGTGGGGGACGGAGAGGAACTCCAACCCGCGCGAACGCAGCCGGCTCACAGTGTGGATGATGTCGTCCGTCAGCAACGCGACGTGCTGCACCCCGGCCCCGCCGAAGAACTCGAGGTACTCGTCGATCTGCGACTTTTTCTTGCCCTTCGCGGGCTCGTTGATGGGGAACTTCACTCGGCCGTTGCCGTTCGCCATGACCTTCGACATCAGCGCCGTGTAGTCGGTCGAGATATCGTTGTCGTCGAAGGAGATCAGGTTGCGGAAACCGAGAACCTGCTCGTACCAGTGGACCCAGCGGTTCATCTGGCCGATCTCGACGTTGCCGACGCAGTGGTCGATCTCCCGGATGCCGATCGGATCGCCAGGCTGGTCCAGGCGCTGGAAGTGGGGAAGGAAGTGCCCCTGGAAACGGTCGCGATTGACAAAGGTGTGGAGCGTATCGCCGTAGGTGTGGATGGAGGCGAGGCGAACCTCGCCGTCGTCATCGGAAAGGGTATACGGCTCTTTTGCCGGCTGGGCGCCGCGCCTCACCGCTTCTTGGAAAGCCCAGTCGACATCGTCGACCTCGAAGGCGATGTCCTCTACGAAGTCGCCGTGCTGGGCGATCTTGTCCGCCATGGGGTGCCCGGGTCGGAGAGGGGCGGAGAAGAGCAGCTTGACGTCGTTCTGCTCGAGCAGGTAGTCGACCTCGTGCCGCAGACCGGTCTCAAGGCCGTGATAGCCGGTGACGCTGAAGCCGAAGACGTTCTGATAGTAGAAAGCGGACTGCCGGGCGTTGCCCACGTAGTGGCGGATGTGGTCGACCCGGCGGATCGGAAAGCTGTCTTGCATCGTTGCACTCCCCTGCTTGTTTTGACGTGCATTATAGACGCCGGCAAGAACGAAAGCGGGACCTTGCCATTGTCGGCAAGGTCCCGCCGGGTGGAGTGGAGACGCTCCGCTTACCTTCGGTATTCGGTGCCGAACTCGCGGATCACGTAGCCTCCGCGCTCCTCTTCCAAGGTGTAGTAGTGGTACACGATCTCGCGGTTGCCCCACGTGTCGGTGTACTCGTGCCGCGCCGTCAACCGGGTCACCCCGCGGCTCGTTCGTACGTCCTCGATCGTATAGCTCCGGGTCCGGGCGTTCTCGATCGCGTCCATATACAGGTCGTAGAAGTCGTCCGGGTTGAGCGAGTAGTTGTAGCGGCCGTCCATGAAGATCGCAATCGCGCCGTTACGGGGGATCAGGCGTCCGACGGCCCGACGGTCGCCGCGCTCGAAAGCGCTTACGATGTCGTCGATCGCGAAGTCCAGGTCCTGGCCCCGCTCGTACCGCTCGTTGACGGCCGGCCGGCGCCACTCGTAACGCTCGCCGCTCCAGTTCGGGTACGCGTAGTAGTTGTTCACCACGATCACGCGGCTCGTTTTCAGGTACGGGGGGAGGAACGAGTAGTAGTACCAGGGCGAGCAGACGAACCGGTTGTATCCGAACGGATCGAAGACGTAGTGCGGATACCAGAAGTAGTCGTCTCGCCAGTTATAGTCCCAATGCGAGTAGCCCCACCGGTAGCCGTAGTTGCTGCCGTTGTAGTGCCCGTACACGATGCCGACGCGCGACTCGCTCCGCTGGATCTTGCGATCCAACTGGTTGAGAAAACCGACGCGCGCCCGGTCGACCTTGAACCCGCCCTTGTCGATGCGGAAGTTGTTGACCGAGTTGTACTGGACGGTCCCGCTACGAGACTGCTTCCGTCCGCGGGTCAGTCCGATCTGGCCGTTTCCGAGCGTCTGCTGGTTCGTGCCCTGATCCCGGCGCATGTTCGTGGGAGGGAACTGGACGGTCCCGCCGCCGTTCGTGCCCCCGCCGCCGATGCGCGTCCCGCTACCGGTCGAGCCGCCGCCGGTTCGGGTGCCGCTTCCGGAACCGCTGCCGCGGTTGTCCACGCGACCGAGTCCGCCGCCGCTCCCGCCCCCGCCGATGCGGCTGCCGCCACCGGAGCCGCCGCCCGTGCCGACGGATCCTCCGCCGGAGCCGGAGCCTCCTCCGCCTTTCTTCTTCCCGAGGCCGTCCTGCGGCATCGCCAGGCTGAAGAGCAGGGCAAGAGCCGCCACCCCTCCGGCCAATCTCAATGAAATCCTCATCTCCACCTCACCTTGTACCTGTGAAACGCGTAACTTCCACTCTAAGTTACGCCGAAATGCGGCCGTCTGCACTCGCCTTTCGACGGGCCGCCGTCAACGCCGAGCCCTCTGCCTGCGAAATCGCTCCGGACGTCCGATTCCGCCAGGCACGCATATGCCAACATGGCAGGCATGAGCACTCGACGCATCGCGGTCGTGCCCGGGGACGGCATCGGGCCCGAGATCACCGACTCCGTACTCCGCATCCTGAAAGCGGTGGGTTTCGAGGCCGACTTCGAGTTCCTGGAGGCGGGCCAACCGGCGTTGGAGAAGGGACTGCCGGCGATGCCGACGGAAACGATCGAGCGGATCAGGGAGATCGGAATCGCGCTCAAGGGACCCACGACCACTCCGAGCGGAAAGGGGCATACCAGCGCGAACGTCGCCCTCCGAAAGGCCCTGGACCTCTTCGCGAACGTCAGGCCCTCCCAGAGCATGCCGGGCGTCGAGGGCCCGTTCGAGGACAAGAAGATCGACCTGATCATCGTTCGGGAGAACACGGAGAGCCTCTACGCGGGCATCGAGTACCAGCCGCACCCAGACGTCGCCCAGGCGATGAAGGTCATCACCCGCCCGGGGTGCGCGCGGCTCTGCCACTACGGATTCGAGATGGCGCGCAAGCAAGGCCGAAAGAGGGTCACGGCGGTGCACAAGGCGAACATCATGAAGCTGACGGACGGGATGTTCGTCGAGGAGTTTTACAAGGCGGCCAAGGAGTACCCGGACGTGCAGGCGGACGACATCCTCGTGGACAACTGTTGCATGCAGCTCGTGACCCGCCCGGAGAAGTTCGACGTCCTCATGACCGAGAACCTTTACGGCGACATCGTGAGCGACCTCTGCGCGGGACTCGTCGGCGGCCTCGGTCTGGCGCCGGGGGCGAATATCGGCGTCGGATGCGCCGTCTTCGAAGCGGTCCACGGTTCGGCGCCGGACATCGCGGGCAAGGGGATCGCGAATCCGACGGCGCTGTTGCTCAGCGCGGTGATGATGCTTCGACATCTGGGGGAGCACGAGATCGCCGATCGAATCAACCGTGCGGTTCTGAAGGTCCAGTCCGAAGGGAAGACGACGACGCGGGATATGGGAGGAACGGCCTCGACGCGCGAGTATGCGGACGAGATCATTCGCGAAGCCTTGGCTTGAGCCGCCGGTCCGGGGTCGGCTCGCGTATGCTAGGGTGGGGCCAAGAGGCAATGCAACTTCCTGAAAGCTGGCAAGAAAAAGACGAGGACGTAGGGCCTGATGCCACCGTCATCGCCTTCGACCTCAGCCAGAACACGGTGATCTCGTTCGTCGAATACGGGACGCCGATTTTCAAGGACCTGCCGCTCGAGGAGAATGCGATGGGACCGCAGTTCGTCCTCGATTTCGTTCACCCGGACGACCATGACGAGTTGATCCGAGCGCTCGAAGAGGTGTCGCATATGGGAAGCGCGGAGACTCACACCTATCGCCTGCGCCTCAAAGTGAACGACCATTTCGAACCGATGACGATCCGGTCGACCCCGCTGCTCACCGACCGCCTCGGCAACACCTACGTCGTCCGGTCGGTGGTTTTTGTCGAGGGCAGCCGAAACGAACCATAATCGGCTTCGAATGCTGCTCCCACCCAAAGACGAGTTCCTCCGTCTCACCGAAAGCCGGCGGCCGATGGCGGTCCATCGGGACGTGCTGGCGGACATGGAAACGCCGCTGAGCGCCTACTGGAAGCTCGCCCACGACCAGACGCATTCCTTCCTGTTGGAGAGCGTCACAGGCGGGGAGCAACTCGCGCGGTACTCGTTCATCGGGGTTCGGCCCCGTCTCGTCATCCGGAGCAAGAACGGCCAAGTGCGCAAAATCGCATCCTCCGGGGAAACGCGGGAGGACCTCGCGGGCGGAGAGGACCCTCTGGACGCCCTTAAGGCGGTGATGCGGGACGCTCCGGTCGACGATTCGGGCCTTCCGACGTTCACGGGCGGCGCCGTGGGGATGTTGGCCTACGACATCGTCCGATACTTCGAGCGGCTGCCGGACTCCACGGTCGACGACCTGAGCGTCGACGACATGGCGATGATGCTCGCCGACACGGTCGTGGCCTTCGACCATGCGAAAAACCTGA
>DASWVS010000098.1:0-3396 GCA_036401135.1 Fimbriimonas sp. | reverse complement strand
GGTTCTCTCGGTTTGGGGCGAGTTCGCGCGGCATCCACGCCATCGCTTCCATGCACTGCAGCAACGGCCACGGGTGCGCGAGGTTCGACCACTCGCCGGTCGCGACGGAGCTGCCGAGGAGCCCGTCTTTGACCACGCCGTTCTCGTCGCTGTCGTAGCTCGCCATCAGGATCATCCGGCGCCCGATCTCCTTTGCCCAGGGATCGTTCGCCAGCACCCCGTAGCGTATGAACGAGGGAGCCGCCGTGTATTGGCAGTAGGAGAGGGAAGTCCCGCAGCAGACGCTCGACTCGGGGAACGCCCACGCCCCGCTGTACATGTCGCCCATCGATGCCGCGTCCGCACCGTTCCGGTTGATGATCAGCCCCATCACGTTCCGCAGGTCGGTCTTCCACGTGGGATACGCCTGCGGGTACTTCATGATGTGGTCCGCCATCGGGAACATTCCGCCGCACATCGTGGGGTTGTCCCAGTCCCAGTAGACGCGCCCCCAGGTTTCGTTGTCGGTCCAGTTGGGGAACAGCTTCTCGTTCACGAACCGACGCCCCGCGTCCCGCGCCTTCACGATCGCGCCGTTCTTCCCTTTGTATCCGGTGTGGATCAGGTCGTCCAGAAAGTCGGTGATGATCGCGATGCCGCCCGTCATCACGTCCGACCAGTCCACCACCGAAGGGTCGCTGTACCGGTTCCACGGCGCGTCCTTCGTCTTCAGGTCGGCCTTCGCCGCGAAGACGTCGCCCCAGTGCTTCGCCGCCTCGAGGTACCGCTTGTTCCCAGTCAGCTTGTACGCGCGCAGGACCTCCTGGCCGGTGATCGCGCAGAGGTCGAGCTGGTTGCGGCCGGTAGGGTCGCACTTGCCGTAAGCCTTTCCCTTGGTCGGGGTCGCGATGGGGAAGCGGGGCCAGGGGTTGTCGTCCGGCGTCTGCCCGTAGTCGAGGATGTAGTCGACCGTGAGCGGGATGTACAGGAAGGCGACCGGGTCCCCGCTGTACATGTAGTAGGCGGTCAGGCCCCGGACGATGCTCCACGCGCGCTGGCTCAGGTCGCCGCACATCCAGTCGGTGGTCGGCGGGATCGTGATCTCGCCCGCGGGCGAAATGCTCCAATGCGAGTTGTAGACGAAGTCGGGCGCGGCCATCACCGCCTTGTCGGTCCCCACCCAGGGGTAGCGCTTGTACACGTTGACGGCCAGCTTCACCCGCTCGTCCAGCTGCCCGTTCTGCCCTTCGTGCCAGGGAGCGATCACTCCGTATCGGTCCTCGCGGACCTCGTGCGCGTAGTACGTCTTCATGGGCTCCTTGTTGCCGAGCGCCGGCAGCAGGAAGAGCGCGAACGCCGTCCCCACCAAGGGCGTATGAACCCTCAAGCTGCGTCGTTGCATCAGCCCCGACGTTACCCCTTTGGGAGTGCGCGACCCACGGTCGCGCTTTCACCGTCGCGGCGTGCCGCGACAAAACGTCCGAAGCCGCAATACTTGACCGGTTGACGTTGGATTTGGATAGTAAGATCAACCTGCCTCCCTAACGATGTCCGCGCTCGCGACCGATCCATATCTCCAGATGTGCCTGGCACCCGGAAGACCTCTTGGCGGCTTTTCGCCCTGGTCGCTCGTTGCCCTGTCCGGGTCGAGGAGAGGCCGCCTTGGCTAGCACGCCTGCCTCGGTGCCGCCTCCGAACGTCGAGTTCACGATCGAGCCGCCCCGCTTCCTCCTGCGCATCGACGGGCGCGAGCTCTGGCGGTTCCGCGACCTCTTCCTGGTGCTCGCCTGGCGCGACGTCTCGGTCCGGTACAAGCAGACCGCCCTCGGCGCGCTCTGGGCGATCTTCCAGCCGCTGGTGACGATGCTCATCTTCACCTTCGTCTTCCACCGGATGGCGAACGTGCAGAGCGGCGACGGCACCCCGTACCCCGTCTTCCTCTACCTGGGGCTGCTCGTCTGGCAGTACTACTCCGGCACCGTCACCAAGGCGAGCGAGTCGATGGTGGAGAACCAGAACATGGTGCAGAAGGTCTACTTCCCGCGCCTGGTCCTGCCCGCCTCGACCGCCCTCGTCGGGTTCGTCGACCTCGCGTTCGCGAGCGTGGTGCTCGCCGGGGTCATGGCGTGGTTCGGATACGCGCCCCACTGGCAGGGGATCGCGATCCTGCCGATCCTGCTCGCGACGCTCCTCCTCTCGGCGCTCGGCCTCGGGCTTTTCTTCTCGTCCCTGAACGTCAAGTACCGCGACGTCCGCTACGCCCTGCCGTTCCTCATCCAGACGCTAATGTACGTCACCCCGGTGATCTACCCCGTCCGGATGCTCGACCCCTACCCGCTCGCCAAGGCGCTGATGGTCTGGCTGAACCCGATCGCCGGCGTGGTCACGAACCTGCGCGCCGGGCTCCTCGGAGCGCAGCCGATCGACTGGCCGATGATGGCGATCTCCTTCGGCATGAGCGTCGTGTTCTTCCTCGGCGGCCTCTACGTCTTCCGCTCCACCGAGCGCTACTTCGCCGACATCGTGTAGCCATGGCCAGACCGATCATCGAAATCGAAGGGGTGGGCAAGCGCTACCGGATCGGCGGGCCGGCCGAGCCGTACCTCTCCCTGCGCGACGAGATCGCCAAGAAGCTCTCCCCCGCCCGGCGGCGCGCCGAGGCCGAGAAGCAGGACTTCTGGGCTTTGAAGGACGTCTCGTTCAGCGTGAACCAGGGCGAGGCGGTCGGCATCATCGGCCGCAACGGCGCCGGCAAGAGCACGCTGCTGAAGATCCTCTCGCAGATCACTCCGCCCACGACCGGGAAGATCACCATGCGCGGCCGGGTCGGCTCGCTCCTGGAGGTCGGCACCGGCTTCCATCCCGAGTTGAGCGGGCGTGAGAACATCTACCTGAACGGCGCGATCCTCGGGATGACCCGCCGCGAGATCGCCCGCAAGTTCGACGAGATCGTCGCCTTCGCCGAGGTCGAGCGCTTCCTCGACACCCCGGTGAAGCGCTACTCGAGCGGCATGTACGTCCGGCTCGCCTTCGCCGTCGCCGCCCACCTCGAACCCGAGATCCTGATCGTCGACGAGGTGCTGGCGGTCGGCGACGCCCAGTTCCAACAGAAATGCCTCGGCAAGATGCAAGACGTCAGCCGCAACGAGGGCAGGACGGTCCTGTTCGTGAGCCACAACATGGCGGCAGTTCGGACTCTTTGTGCGAGAGGGGTTGTACTCCAACAAGGTCTCCTTACCGCCGAATCGGACATCGCAGGCGCGATTAGCCAATATCAGGGGGCGCTATGGAACGAGCGGCCTGCTTTGGAGTCCTTAAGCACGGTCCATCCGGGCGTTCGCGTGGACTCGCTTCTGATTGATAGGCAACGTTCAACCGATGTACATTGGAATCCACAAAGGCATGCTTTGGAACTTG
>DASWVS010000097.1:0-2927 GCA_036401135.1 Fimbriimonas sp. | reverse complement strand
GTGCAGGCTTTGCTGGACGTCGCTAAGGTTCTGAAGGGGGAAAGAACACCCCGCCGCCATCGCGTGCCCGCCGCCTTCCATGAGATCCGGGAAGGATCGGATGGCGTCGGCAAGGTCGAAACCGGGGATCGTGCGCGCCGACCCCTTGCAGCGGCCGTCCTCGCCCTCGTTCAAAACGAAGACGGGGCGGTGGAACATGTCGACCAACCGGCCGGCGACGATCCCCACCAGCCCGGTATGCCATCCCGGGTTGCTCACGACGATGACGTTCTTCAGGTGCGACTGCGTCTCGACCACCATTTGGACCGCCTCTTCGATGATCCGGTCCTGTTCGGCGCGGCGGGCGATGTTGAACTGCTCGATCTGGAGGGCGAGGCTTCGCGCCTCGTTCGCGTCCGTCGTCATGAGAAGCTTCAGCGCCGTGGCGGCATCATCGATGCGCCCGGTGGCATTGAGTCGCGGCCCGAGGACGAAACCCACATGGTAGGCGCGAACCGGCTTGCCCGCTTCCAAGCCGGCGACCTCCTTCAGGGCCTGCAGGCCGGCCTTCTTGGTATCCGCCAGCCGCTCGAGCCCGAACCTCGCGATGATCCGGTTCTCGCCCCGCAGCGGCATCACGTCGGCGATCGTGCCCAGCGCCGCAAGGTCGAGATAGGCGCGGTAGAAACTGTCGAGCTTGAACCCGATCTCTTGAGTGATCCCTTCGCAGATCTTGAACGCGACCCCGGCTCCGCTGAGCTCGGCGAACGGATAGTTGGAATCCGTTCTGTGCGGGTTGACGAAGGCGTGAGCGTTCGGGAAGCACTCGCCGATCGAGTGATGGTCGGTGACGACGACGGTCATGCCCGCTTCGCGTGCTTTCTCGATCTGCTCGAGGGCGCCGCTACCGCAGTCGCAGGTCAGGAAGAGCTTTGCGCCGGCTGAGATCGCGTCGTCGACCGCCGTAAGGTGGATCCCGTACCCCTCCTTCATCCGGTGGGGGACGTGGACCTTGACCTCGCAGCCGATCGCCCGTAGGAAGCGGGTGAAGATCGAGGCGCTGGTGATGCCGTCCACATCGTAGTCGCCGTGGACGTAGATCAGCTCCTTCCGCTCCTTCGCCCCGAGGATGGCCGAGATCGCCGACTGGTAATCGGGAAGGCTCGCTGGGCTGTGCAGATCGTCCAGCCGAGGATGGAGGAACCGGTCGGCGTCCGCAGGCTCGGTGATGCCGCGCTGGGCGAGCACGGCGGCCACGAGCGACGAGATGCCGAGCTCTTTCACGAGCCGGGCTTCGGCCTCTCGGTTCCGCTCGTCGATCACCCAACGAGCCATGGAGCTAGCATCGGACACCATGCAATGAATCTAACGGATGAACCGCCCCCATTGATGCGGAGTCGGCGGCCTTTGCCGACTTTTTGGCTCAACTTGCCGCCCGAGACTTGGATTCATCGGCATCCGGGCCGCTCGGGTCCGGATCGTTCCAAACCAGCGGCGATCGATCCGACGACGTGGGCGAGAGATCCTCGCTCGGCCATAGCTTTCGTTTGGCGGCCCTCGCCGGTAGGTGGGTGGCGGCGACACGCTTCGCCGCTGCGCTGGAAGGCCTGATGCCGAGGCCCCGGATGGCCGCCATACGGGCCTGATGGATCGAGCCGGCGAGGACATAGAGGGCGGCAAGGTGCATCTCGTTCTGCGCCAGGCCCGCCTTCACCGCCTTCTGGAGCACGCCCGTTCGATGCCACCTGCGGGAGCGGATCCCTTCGCGAAGCCAGATCTCCTCTTCCAACTGCCCGGGTGACCGGCGATGAGAGTTCGACTCATGGATGCGCCAAAGGGTCATCGGCTCGGGCACGCACACACAAGGACCGAGCGCCGCATGTTCGAGCAGCGCGATCCAGTCCCCGGAGTATCGGCACTCGGTATGGAACCGAAGCCCTTCTCGGCGGAACATCACGCTCGAGGCCAGGATCCGGTTCTCCCGGAGCAGGAACGGAAGGAGCTCCTGGACCTCGTCGCGAGGCCAGTCGTGGTGCTGGTTCGCGTGCATAAGACCTTCGGCGCTGATCTGGTCGCCCAGCGTATAGCAGAACTGGGTCGTCGGATGGTCCCGCATCAGCACCACCTGAGAATGGATTTTCTCAGGAAGCCATACGTCGTCAGAGTTCAGCACCGCGACGAACTCGCCGCTCGCCTCGTCCAGGCCGCGCTGGAGCGCGCCGTAGGTGCCCAGGTTCTCCCCGTTCACGAGGACGCGAACCCTCGGGTCCTCGAAGGAGCGCGCGATGGAGGCGCTGTCGTCCGAACTCGCGTCGTCCACGAGGATCAGTTCCCAGTCCTCGAACGTCTGGGCAACCGCCGAATCCAAGCATTCGCGCAGGTACTGCGCGTGGTTGTAACTCGGCACGAGGATCGAGACGGTTGGCACGTGTAAGCCTATTGTGGCACGGCTTCGGGGGCCTGAAACGGAGAGGTAACATCGGCTTCACTCCGTGACGATCCGACTACAATGCGTCCTCTTCGAACCTTCGAGTGCTGAACTGGACCGGTTGCTCGACTCGCTTCTGACGCTCGACGTGCCGGAGGGGATCGGGCTCGAGATCGTGTTGGGCGATTGCACCCCCTCCCCCGAGATCGGCGTCCAGCCTTGGATCGAGAGGTTCGACGGGCGGCTCCGCTACGAAGCGTTCGGCGCGAACCTAGGATTCGGAGCCGGGCACAACCGGCTGTTCCTCCCGTCGTCCGCCGACCACCTCTTTCTCCTGAACCCCGACTGCCTCGCTCCGCACCACCTCGTCGATCGGGTTTGGGCTGCCGCTGGCCGCCGCCCGGACTGGGGGATCGTGGAAGTCCGGCAGATCCCCCTCGAACACCCCAAGAATTTCGATAAGTCGACCTTCGAAACGTCGTGGGCGAGCGGATGCTGCTCGCTGGTGAACGGAGAGCTC
>DASWVS010000096.1:0-3873 GCA_036401135.1 Fimbriimonas sp. | reverse complement strand
CCCGTGCTTCTTCAGCTCCTCCTTGAACGTCGTGACGACGCTGACGGAGTCGAAGACGGCGTCGACGGCGATCGTGCTGGGACCCGGACCGCCGCTCTCCAGAGCGGCATCCGTGATTGCCCCCATCGGACCCGTCCCCTGGCTCGCCGTCCGCGCGTCCGCCGCCGAGGCTGCCGCCCCCTTGACGTTCAACAGGACCTTCTGCTCCTCGACCGGGATGCCCAGCTTCTGGAACGTGCGCAGGATCTCGGGGTCGGCTTCGTCCAGGCTGTTCAGCACCGGCTTCATCTTCGGCGCCGAGTAATAGCTGATCGCCTGCAGGTCCGGCTTCTCATAGTGCACGTTCGGCCAGTTCGGCTCCTTCATCGTGAGGAAGTGCCGGTAAGCCTTCAGCCGCCACTCCAGCATCCACTCGGGCTCTTCCTTTTTCGCCGAGAGACGTCGGATCGTATCCTCGCTCAGCCCCGGCTCGAGCTGGTCCGTCTCGATGTCCACGCTCCAGCCGTGCTCGTACTCCCGGTTGGCGAACTGCTCCAATAACGCCGTTGAGGCGTCGATGCTCTGCTCTTCGTTCATATTTGCGTATCGGAGGCGCCCTCCCGGGAGACCCGGCTACGCGCATCCGTTCCTTCCTACGATTGTGGCAGGAATCTTGACTGCAATGTATAGAATGCCTACTTCGCGTTCTTCGCGAACAGCTTCAGAAGCAGGCTCTTGCGCGGCGTGGTCGGGACGGGTGCGTTGTCGCCCTTCGTCGACCCATGTTCGACGCTCCAGCCGTCCCACTCCCTGAATGCGTGGTAGGTCCAGCTCCAGCCGCGCACCTCGAAGAGGTCGGTCAGATCGCTCAGGTAGCGGAGTCCGCTGTTGCCCGGGGCCCAGCGGATGACCGAGAACTCGCCCACATAGATCGGCACCTTGTACTGTTTCTGGAACGCTTCGACCGGTTCGAGCACCTTCGCCAGCCGGGCCTTATCCCAGCGCTCGCCCGCGACCCTGCCCGGATACTCCACGCCGACCGGGTCCTGATACACGCCCTGGTGGGTGAACTGGAACGGGTTGTAGAAATGCGGGCTGTAAACCACGTCGTCGAGCGGAAGCGGCTTCAAGTCCTTGAACCCGGCGGAATCGGCCCACGGCGAAGGCTCGTAGATGAGGGTCCGGCCCGGATCGATCGCCCGGATCGCCTTCGCCGCCCTCAGCGCCAGCTCGGGCCACGTCGTGACGTCCTTGTTCGTGACGGTGGGCTCGTTCAGCAAGTCGAACGCCCAGATGGTCCGGTTCCCTCGATAGCGTCGCGCCATATGCTCCCATTCGCCCACGAAAGCGTCGGCGAAGCGGGCCTCCTGCAGGATCCGAATCCCGTTCTCCGCATCGCGCCCGCCCGGTCCGGTATGCAGATCGAGCACGACCTTGAGCCCAACGAGCCGGCACGTGGGAAGGTTCTCGTCCACCTTCTTCAGCGTCGCCTGCAGCCATTCGAAGTGCTCCTCCGGCGAGGCGTCGTCGGCCTTGCTCTTGGGGAAGCCCGACCACGTCAACTGGTACCGGATGACGTTCGCCTTCCACTCCCTGCCCAAAACGATCAGGTCGTCTTTCGTGACGTCCGTCGAAACCATCGCCCCTCGGAGAACCGGCTGCGGCGCAAGGAGAATCGTGGCGGCAAGGAAGGAGCCCAGCATAGCCCCAGTCTAGCGAGGTGGGCCAGTCGTGTAAAGGCTCGACTCGATGACGGGCAGAAGCGCTCCTAACGGAACGATCTCTGCCACTCGAGATCGTCGGGGCCGTAAAACCCGTCGTGCAGAGTGGCGCGCTTCGTGTAGGGAATGTAGGTGCCGACGTGCCATTGGCAGGCTCGGTAAAAGGCGCAGTCGCCGGCGAGCAGCGCAACCGGGACCGCTCCGGGCATCTTCCGGACATAGCTCGAGCAGGCCAGTTCGCGCTCCTCGGCTGTCTGGGCTTCCGACAATCGGGGCGGGGGAGGGGGTATGGCCCCGAGGGCGGCGACCTCTTCGTCGGTGTCGTCCCGGTCGTGGCTGAATGGCACCACCCAGAGCGAATGGTCGTCCCAGAGAGCGGCGTTGAGCTGGTTGAACATCCCGGGGTTTCGCATCGCCTGCGAGAACGCCCCCGCGTCGATGCCGTGCAGGTTGTCGCGCCAGTCGCGGTGCCAGTGCATCGCCCAGGGCTTCTCCGCCGGTTCGAGCAGGACGCCCATGATCTTGCTCTGCCGGTGGTCGGTCCCCAGCACCCCCGCCACCGTCCGCTGCAACTCTGGAAGCGAGAGAAATTCGAGGAAGGGCCGGTGGTCCAGCTCGTCGTACTCGTACACCGGCTGGAGCCGTTGCGTCTGCGGTCCGAACTTGCTTCTCGCGATCTGCCGCGCCTTGTCGGTCTCTTGCCGCAGGTCGGTCAGCAGGCTCGGAGGGATGAGCCCGCGTAGGATCGTAAACCCCTGCCCGAGGTACTCCTCGCGGTTCGCGTCGCTGTAGCGGTATGGCATGTGGCTCCAGGTTAACACCGTTTCGCGTTTGCGCCCAGGCGGCGCGGGTGCGATCGATCCCGCGGCTATGGAGTGGCGGCGATCGTTTTCGAGCCTCCCTTCCAGAGCACTTCGACCGTCACCGGCATGTTCGACCGGATCGTCACCTGCGGCTCTTCTTCCTCCGAATCCCGCGCCTTGCAGTCGAGATCGAGCAAGCCGTCGCGGAGGAACGGGTACCGCTCCACCCCGAAGGCGTCCGTCAGTCGGATGTCCCAGACCAGCTTGCGCTCCTCCGGATCGGGGCGCAAGCCGAACACGTATTCGAGTAGGACCGCCACCGGGGGAACGCCGCCCCAACCCACGAAGTCCTTCCGCGCCGGCTGCGCCGGGTCGTTGTTCTCCGGCGCGTAGTTCTCCCAGACGGTGCCGGTGGACTCGAAAACCTCCACTACGCGCTGGTGGTGGTTCCGGGCGATCGCGTAGGCCAGGTCGGGCCGCCCGATCCGCACGAGTCCGTTCAGGATCACGTAGTTCGTGGGAGCCCAGACCCCGCCGCACCAGTAGTTGCCCTGGGCGTTGTAGTGCGGGTTGTCGGCCGAGAGGGACGGCACGCGGTGGAACCGGTTGAACTCGCCCTCGTCCTCCAGGTGCGCCACCAGCCGCTCGATCCGCTCGGGGGCAAGGTCGAGTGCGAGCATGGACCAGAACGCGCCCACCGTCTTCGCGGGGCTGAACGCGCCGTCCCGGTACCGGTCCTTGAAAGTGCCCGCCGCTTCGTCCCAAAGGTTTTCTTGGCAGAAAGCGCTGAGGAAGGAAGCCTCGCCCGCCCACTCACCGGGATCTTCGCCGAGAGTCGACGCGATCTTGGCGAGAAGCTGGGCCGAAAGGGCGGCCTGCATGGTGGCGTCGTGCCACACCATGTGGCCATGGTCGAACTCCACGTGCCGGCCTTTCGGCAGGCGCGGCTGGTTGTCCATCCCGCATCCGTAACCTGTCGACCAGTAGGAACCGTCGGGCCAGGATCGCCAGGTTCTCATCCACCGGTGGTACGCCGCCAGCACGGGGTAGACCCGCCGCAACCGCTCCTCGTCCCGGAAGGTCGTCCAGTAGTTCCACTCGGACCATGCGAGAACGTTCGGCCCCGTGGAGTTAGGGTCGTGCCGGTGCCACTGGTCGCTGCCGTCGAACCGGACCTCCCGGCAGATGAACCCGTCCGGATGCTGCTTCGAGTACAGGACGTCGAGGGTTTGTTGGAACGGAAACGCGCGGGAGCCGTACCGGCCGAACTGCAGGATGAACACCGAGTCCCACATGAACACGCAGTCGTTGAATGCGGTGTCGATGTAGTCGCTGGGGAAGCCGTCCTCGGGCGTCGCGCGGCGCAGGTT
>DASWVS010000095.1:0-5492 GCA_036401135.1 Fimbriimonas sp. | reverse complement strand
CTAAGGTGAAAAGGAGTCGCAATAGAACCTCGACGTCGTTCTACCGTAAGGTCGGGGGGACGGCGTCGCCCGATGCGGAAAGACCGCAACAGCAGCATATCGCAACAAAAAACAGCCGGGCTCTGGGGCCCGGCTGAGGAGAGGTCTTTCGGTTCGTTCTCTTTGCTCGCGGCTTTTGTCCTTGCGGTGCCGCGTAGCTTGTGTTCGCCTCCCGCCGAGGAGGTGTTTTTCGAGGCCTTGAAGCCTCAGGCGAGAGACACTGTTTCGTACGCCTTTGTCAAGCTTTGCGCGCCCTTTTTTATAAATTTCTCAAAAAATCTAGTATCGACATTCTTTTGCAGCTTCAGCGAACGCCTTCAGGTGCTGGACGGGGGTGTCGAAGAAGTGGTCGCTCAGCGAGCAGATGTAGCCCCCGTCCCCGCCGACCTTCTCGAACAGTTCGAACGTCTTCTCCCTGATCCGCTCCGGGGGCCCGTCGGTGACAACGTTGAACTGGTCGATGCCGCCGATCATCGCGATGCGTCCGCGGAGCTTCTCGGCGAGCTCCCACGGCTCCTGATTGCCTCCGATGCTTTTCGGGGCGAAGGTTTCGCTGGCATCGCAGCCGTTCGCCACGATCAGCTCCTCGAGTCCGAAGGTTCCACCGCAGGTGTGATACGTGGCCTTGAGGCCTGCGGCATGGAGCGCGTCGTGCATCTTCCGGTCGTAGGGCAGGCAGAACTCCTCATGCAGCGCGGGCGAAATCACGGTCGAGGACGAAGCTCCGCCGCCCGTTTCCACGATGTCGTAAGCTGTTCCGCCCATAGAGTCGATGTGCCGGAGCTTCTTCTCGAGCAGGATCGCCAACAGCCGATGAACCCACTCAGGCTCGTCGATGCAGCGATAGATAAGGTCGTTGATGTCCATCAGGACACAAGCGTGTTGCCAGCAACCCGCCTGATCGCCCCAGACCGCGCCGCGAAGGATGCCGGCGTCTCCGATCCGATCCCGCAGCGCTTCGACCGGAGCCGAATCGTGGACCGTCACCGGCATGTACTTCTCGATCAGGTCGATCTCGCGGTCGGACTTGATCAGGTGCTCGGTCACCCACGTCGTCTTAAGGTTGCTCTCGGTCGCGTAGGTGAGGTCTCCGTCGGGGGTTTCGATCGTGTGCCGAATGACGCGGTGTTCGGGATCCGGGTCCTCGACGGCCGCATAGTCGCGCCACTCGGGGGTGCTGCAGCGCTCGAACGCGTCCAGTGCCAGGTAGTGCTGCCCCCCTTCGTCGACGTGCTGGATCTGCGCGTCAAGTCCGACTTCAGCGAACGCCTCGAGGTCCGACATGCCGTTCATGTAGGTTTTCAGATGGAACTCCTGCCATTGGTGCAGCGAAGCAGGCATCCGGTCGGGCTTGCCCAACTGGAGCGCGGTCAGCAGTCGCTCTCTCGATGTCATGCCTCCAATATGGCTCCTTCGGCGTCCGGTACGGGTTCGTTCGGGAACGATTGCGGCAAAGCCGGTCGAAGCCAGGACGACGAAGAGGAGCTATAGCAGGGCTCCATATGCCAAAGTACGCCATTCGATGCGCGTCTTCCCGCTTGTATTCCTGCTGATTCCTCTCCTCGCCGCCGCACAGGACGATACCGAAGGCCGGCGCCTTTCCAAGGCGGAGGAGAGGGCGAAGTTCCACCCCCGGCCGGTGAGGGGCACATCGGCGGAGGAGCGGCAAAGGGCGTTCGAACGACGCCTGGCCGCCGAGCGGGATTCCCGTTTTGGGGGATTGAACTGGCGGAACATCGGGCCCGAGGTCCAAGGCGGCCGGGTGGTCGACCTCGACATCCCCACGGACAACCCCAAGCAGCTTTACGTCGCCACCGCCACCGGGGGTCTATGGCGCACCGAGAACGAGGGGCTCACGTGGACCTCGCTCTTCGACGACCATAGCTCCTATGGGATCGGGGCGATCGCGGTGAGCCGGGACGGCAAAACGCTGTGGGTCGGCACGGGCGAGGCAAACTCCCAGAGGACCAGCTACGCGGGGACGGGCGTCTTCAAGAGCGTCGACGGCGGCGCAACGTGGTCCAACGTCGGGCTGCCCGAATCGCACCACATCGGCCGTATTGCCATCGACCCGTCGAACCCGGACGTGGTTTATGTGGCCGCGCTCGGCCACCTCTATTCGCAGAACCCCGAGAGAGGGCTGTATAAAACCGCCGACGGCGGCAAGAGCTGGAAGCAGATACTCAAGGTCGACGAATACACGGGGGCGGTCGACGTGGTCGTGAACCCGGCGGCACCGAGCCAGATCCTGGTCTCGATGTGGGATCGCGACCGTCGCGCCTGGAACTTCCGCGAGGCGGGTGCAGGCAGCGCCGTGTTCAGGTCGACGGACGGTGGCGCCCGGTGGCAGAAGGTGGAGACCTTGCCTATCGGCGACGCTGCGGGGCGCATCGGCCTCGCCGTTGGCGGAGGTCGATCATCGACCGTCTATGCGCTCGTGGACAACCAGTCCTTCGATCCGGAGTGGGATGCCTTCGACGAGCGGGTCCCTTCGGGCCGACTGACGCCGAGGAGGTTCCTGCTCCTTTCCGCCGAGCAGTTCGCAAGCTTGGATAAGGGGGTGCTTGAGCCGTTCTGGCGCCGATACGGGCCCGAGAGCCTGAAACTCGAGGACGCACTCGCAGGGCTACGATCGGGAAGCCTTTCGATGGAAGCCCTCCGGAAGCGCCTCGAAGAGCGCGATCCCAACCTATTCACGCCCGGCTATGTCGAGGCAGAGGTCTATCGGTCCAACGACTTCGGTGCGACGTTCCGGAAAACCAAGCTCGGAAGGCTGGGAGGCATCGGGGGCTACTATTGGGGCAAGGTCGCCGTCAATCCCCGGGACGCCGACGATGTGTTCGTGATGGGCGTGCCGCTGCTCCGGTCGACGGACGGGGGCGAGACCTGGCGCCGCGCCGCACCGCGCTCACACGTCGACTACCATGCGGTCCAACACGATCCGAGGGATCCGCAAAAGGTTTGGATCGGAAGCGACGGGGGCCTCTATCTCAGCCACGACGGCGGGTTGAACGTGCGCCACATCAACAACCTCCCCCTCGCCCAGGCGACGACCCTGGCGCTGGACAACAAGACTCCCTACAACGTCTATCTGGGCCTTCAGGACAACGGCACGATGAAGGGCCCCAGCACCTATGTTCCGGGCAGGAGCGATCCGGACCAGTGGAAGACCCTCATGGGAGGCGATGGAAGCGACATCGCGATCGATCCCAGGGACAACGGGGACGTCGTCTACGCCGCTTCCCAGTTCGGCGGGCACGCCGCGCGCAACCAGAAGACCGGCGAAGGCTGGTCGACCCGCGCGAACCCGCCCGCCGGGGATCCGCCGGCTCGATACAACTGGATCTCGCCGCTGATCGTCTCCAGCCACCACCCCGACATCGTCTATCTCGGCGCCCAGAGGGTGTACCGGTCGTTCAACATGGGCCGTAAGTGGGAGCCGATCTCACCCGATATCACCAAGAACCTGCCGAACGGGGACGTCCCGTACTCGACGATCAAGGAGTTGAGCGAGAGCCCGTTGCGGTTCGGGTTGATCTATGCCGGATGCGACGACGGAACGATCAAGATGACGCCGGACGGGGGCTTCCAATGGATCGATGTCTCGACGCCTCAGAAGGACAAGTGGGTGTCGGGGATCGTCGCCAGCCGTCACGACGTTGGAACCGTCTACGCGTCCCAGAGCGGATATCGCGAAGACGACTTCGCCACGTACCTCTGGAGATCCAAGGACTTCGGCCGGACGTGGGCCTCGATCGCGGGAGACCTTCCCTCGGAGACGGTCAACGTGGTTCGGGAGGACCCGTGGCGCAAGGACGTTCTCTATGTGGGAACGGACATGGGCGTCTTCGTCAGCATCGATGGCGGAGGTCACTGGGAGACGCTCCACGGCGGGATGCCGAACCTGCCGGTCCACGACCTGGCGATCCAAGAGCGGGAGAAAGACCTTGTCGCCGCAACCCATGCCCGAGGCGCATACGTGCTCTCGCTGAAACCGCTGGACAAGCTGCAGCCCGCCGTGCTCGACGCGCCGCTCACCCTTTTCCCGATCGAGGAGGTCAAGCGACAGCCGACGTGGGGCTACGAGCGCCGCGAGAGGTGGGACACGACGCCGCCGCGCGTGCCCACGGCGAGCTTCATGTTCTGGACGCACCAAGCGGGCTCTGCAGTGCTCAAGGTGCGAAACCAAGCGGGGGAGACCGTCATCGAGAAGCAGGTGGCGGCACGGCGCGGGTTCAACGAGGTCGAGGTGGGGCTCCTGATCCGGCCGGGCAAACCGATCCAGCCTGACCCGGCGAAGGTCAAGCCCAAGACGGCGGAGGAGGCGTTGAAGGATCCGTACGAGGACTCGAGAGGCGTGTACCTGGCTGCGGGCGAGTACGTCGCAACGGTCGAAGCGGGAGGCAAATCCTCGAGCCAAACCCTGAAAGTAACGAATTAGGTAGGTTGCGATCATCGACCGCTCTTGCGGCGTCTGACGTAGAGCGACGTTTGAGGGAGGAAATGCTTGGCTGACTGGTTCTCATGGACGGCTGACCCCAATGCGTGGATCAGCCTGTTGACCTTGACGGTGCTCGAGATCGTACTCGGCATCGACAATATCGTCTTTATCGCGATCCTTGCCGGAAAGCTGCCGGCCGATCAACAGGAACGGGCACGGAAGACGGGCCTGATGCTGGCACTCGGGACCCGTATCCTTCTGCTCCTCTCGATCGGGTACGTCTCGCGGCTTACGGACCCGGTCTTCACGCTCCCGCTTCCACTGGGCAAAGAAGCCACGGAATTCTCCTGGCGGGACCTGATCCTGCTGGGTGGCGGCCTCTTCCTGATCTGGAAATCGGTCAAGGAAATCCATGCGAAGCTGGAGGGAGAGGAGCACCACGAGAAGACTTCGAAGGCGGCCACCTTCGGCAGCGTGATCGGGCAGATCCTCGTCCTCGACATCATCTTCTCCCTCGACTCGGTGATTACCGCGGTCGGGATGGCGGATCACATCCCGGTGATGATCATCGCGGTGATCCTCGCCGTCCTGTTCATGTTGTGGTTCTCAAAGGCGATCGCAGACTTCGTCGAGCGCAATCCCACGGTCAAGATGCTCGCTCTTTCGTTCCTCGTCCTGATCGGGGCGAACCTGGTTGCCGAAGGATTCGGACAGCATATCGAGAAGGCGTACACCTACTTCGCGATGGCTTTCGCCGTGGCGGTCGAGATGCTGAACCTCCGGCTTCGGAAGAAGACGGTCGAGCCGGTTCATCTCCGTTCCAGCACGGTGATCCGTACGGAATAGGTTGTCGTCCGCCTGTTGGCTCCTTTTGAGGATGTGGAGTGCGGTCTTGGGGATCTGGGAGGGCGCGGGAGGTGTTGCTTGCGCGAGGATCGTCCATTGCACCCGGTGGCCGGCTCGCTTCGGATGAGGAGCCGCACCCTGGCGTAAACCTCACCCCAACCCCTCT
>DASWVS010000094.1:0-3908 GCA_036401135.1 Fimbriimonas sp. | reverse complement strand
GCGCCTGCTCGCGCAGCCGGCCCTGCAGCCCGCCCACTTCTTGGTCGAACTCCTGGGCCCACTGAGCCTGGAGCGCGCCGAGGGCCTGGATCCGCTTGCCGTACTCGGAAAGCTGGGCCTGGTCCTCCGCGGTGGGGTTCTGCTTGGTCTGCAACGCCCGGAACTGGGCGTCCTCGGCGACGACGCCGGCCTTGATCCTATCGATCTCGGCCTTGTCGGCCGCCGACGGGTTCGCCTTGATGCTCAGCTCCCGAAACTTCCGCGCATCCTCGACCTTCATGAACTTGTACTGGTTCACGAACTGCAGCACGGATTCGCGCGAGGTGCCGAGGTTTCGGAGCACCTCGGTCTGCTGCTTGGCGAATTCGCTCTGGTCGAAGACCTTCTTGATGTCGACGGTGCCGAACTTGGCGGAGTTGTCCTGGAAGCCGGTGGCGGCCATCGCCCCTGCGAGAGCGGCAGCAACCACCCAACCCAATCTTTCAAACTTCATGTGTAGATTTTTCCCTAAAAAGATGTACCGATCATGAAGTGGGTGCGACTCTTGCCGTTTTCATCGAAACCAAGGTCGAGTCGCAGCGGCCCGAGGGGAGTCCGAAACGCCACGCCCACTCCATAGCCCAGGTGAAGGTCGAACTTCTTGCTCTGGGTGAACTCTTCTCCTACGCCGCCGAAACCGCCCCACGCTCCGCCGTAATCGACAAAACCGATCACGTTGAGCGCTTTCTGGACGGGGTAGCGGATCTCGGCCGAGGTCAGCAGCATCTGTCGGCCCCAGAATCGGTCCTCGAGATATCCGCGGACCGTGTCCGTTCCTCCAACGAAGAACTGCTCGAAGAACGGAACGTCGCCCGTGATCGCGCCATATTTCGCCCGAAGCGCGAGTACCCGGCGCGGCGCCTCCAGTTCCAACCCTCGCGGGGGCTGGTCAGTGAAGTAGCGGCGGTATTCGACGGTCGAGCGGAAGAACGTGTAGTTCCCCGTATCGAGTCCGAGCCGGCTTCCGCCGGTTTCGCGAATGTGGGCGATCCCCGGTTCGAGCTGGAGCTGCGCCCAGTCTCCCCGCGATGGGTCGATGTCCACGTCCCTTCGGTTCAGGGTGCCGCCGAAGGTCAGCACGCCGACCTCGCCGTCCTGCTGGATGATCGGGACGACGTTGTTGTTGGCGTCCAGCCTCTTGATGTCGGGGGTCGTGATCCCCTCGAACCGCGCCGTCGTGCCGACGGTCAGGTAGTCGTTGACGGGCCTGGAGAGCCCGACGGAGGCGCCGGTCCGGCGCTCGTGGTACTGCTGGTCCTCGGTCGGCGAGATGCCGCCGCCGCCGAACAGGGTGCCGGCAAAGCGGTACAGGACCCGGCTGTAGACCGCGGCGTGCAGGGTGGTGTCCCTGGCGTCGAAGAACGGGTTCGTATAGTCGAGATCGACGCTGAGGCCGCCGCCGCGCGTGGCCTGGAGGATGTTCAGACCCACGGACTGCCCGGTTCCTCCGAGGTTCGCCTGCTGGAGGCGGAGCACGCCCGCGACGGTATTGCGCGGGTCGACCTGAAGCCCGACGTTGAACATGCCGGTGCGGGCTTCCTTCACATCGGCGGTAAGGTCGATCTTCCCGAGCTCGCGCTGGGTGTCGGTCAGCGACCGGACCGACTCGAACCACTGCGTGTTCATGAGGCGCCGGATGTCGTTCCGCCACCTCGGAAGACTGAACGCCTCGCCGGAGCGGGTCTTGATCAGTCGCCGCATGACCCAGTCCTTCGTCCGGGTGTTGCCCTGGACCGAGACCGTGCCTACCTGCGCTTCGAGGATCTCGAGGTTGATCGTGTTCGGCGAGCCTTCCAGCGGCTTGAAGTCGATGATACCGGCCAGGAAGTAGCCCCGGTCGGTATAGAGCTTGTCGATCGCCGACGTCGCCGCCTCGCGCGCGTTGAGGTTGAAGACGTCGCCCGGCTTCATGAACGGCGTGATCGCCTCGACGATATCCTCGCTGCTGACGACGCTGTTGCCGGTCACGCGGATCTCTTTGATCTCGGGCTGCTCGAGGACGTCGACCGTGACCTGCCAGGCCCCTCCCTCGAGGGGCGTGGCGCGCACGTCGACGGCCTGGAAGAACCCCAGGGCGTTCAGGCTCTGTTTATCGAGGTCCAGGTTCTCCTGAACGTAGGGCTGTCCGACTTTCGTCCGCATCGCTGCGACGATCGCCTCGCGCGAGACGCGCTGATTGCCGCGGATGATGATCTCGCGGATGACGCTGGCTTCCTGGCAGAACGCTGCCATCGGTACCGTCAGAAGCAGCGGAACACATGCACTCCGAATTCTCAAACTCCCTCCCAAGGCGCAGAACCCGTCGGAAACGGGTTCTCTGCACTTTACCCGTCAGCCCTACGCCCGTCCATGGGTCGCAGGTTCCGCTCTGTCAGACCGGCGAGCGGACGCAACGTTACGTACATTTTAGGGCTCCTCGCCCCCGGACGCAAGCTACATGTTCGCGAGGCTTCGCTTCGCCTCATGGTTCCAGCCTCGCAGCACGAGCCGCGCGTTCGGGTGGTGGTTGCCGTCCTCGATCCGATCGTCTCCCGAGTGAAGCTGGGTGAGGACCGTCTTGCGAACCTTCGACGATTGGTTCGGCCTCGATCCGTGAAGGGTGAAGTAGTGGAAGAACGCCACGTCGCCCGGTTCGGCCTCCAACGGGGTCGCGCCGTCGAGCGGGTACTTGGCGAGGATGTCGGACTCGATCTGTCCGGAGGTTCCCTCGATCCTTCCGAGCTTGTGCGATCCAGGGTACACGCGAAGGCAGCCCATCTCGTCGGTTGCCTCGGAGACGTGGATGATCCCGGCGATCATCGTGTCCTTGACCGAGGGGAAATAGGTCCAGTCCTGGTGCATCGGGAAGGGCGAGCCCTTTTCGCTCGGCTTCTGGAAAAGCTTCGTGTGGTGGAGAACGATATCGGGACCGAGGATCGCCTCGACAACGTCCAGGAACCGCTCGTTCAACAGCGCCCGGGTCCAGGCGGCGGAAAACGTCTGAACGTTGTGCGTATGGATGACCTGCGTTCCGGCGGCCCCGAGCCGCTCCATCTCGGGCCCGGTCCACGTCGCGCTGATCTGCTCTTGCGACGAGACGAGCTGCCCGACGATCCGGTCGAAGTCTCTCTCGAGCTCCGCGACCTCCGCCGGGTTGAAGACTCCCTTGGCCACGTAGTAGCCGTTTTCGCTGAAGAAGGCCTTGATGTCGTCGCGAATCAATGTGGTCGGCATGCTCTCTGCTCCCTTTCGAAGGACGATGATGACTCAGTCGCTTTCGAAAAGAGCAAGGTTTTTCGAGGAAATGTGCCTTCGCGAGGGGCTTATGCCTGCTTTTCCTAAGATCCGGCCGATCGTCCGTGTCATAGGTTTGCATGACAGGAGAAATCACGTCGTGACAAATCGCGGGCCACGGTCCATCATGTTTCCAAGCGACAGACCCAAGAGGGGGGTCTGGAGCAAAAGCCGAAAAGGACGACGCGAGGAAACGCCTAGACCGGTCCCGCCACGGAAGTGCTAGCTTCCGGGGGCTCAGTGCCAGGAGGACCGGCGGTGGGAGTCCATCGGCAGCAGTGAATGCCTCCGGCCCTTCGGACGCGCTGATGAAAGAAGCGCCAGCCGAGGGGCCTTTTTTTCGTTTGCGGGTATCACGAGGGCATGCCCGACGCCTTTCTTCCCGGGACGACAACGCCGTCGTCGCTGCACCGCGAGGATATCCTCCAGTGGGTTCGAGAGATCGCCACCTTGACCGAGCCTGAAGCGATCGTCTGGTGCGACGGTTCGCAGGAGGAGTACGACCGGCTCTGCGAGGAGATGGTGCAGGCGGGAACCTTCATCCGGCTGAACCCGGAGAAGCGCCCGAACTCCTTCCTGGCCCGAAGCGATCCGAG
>DASWVS010000093.1:0-9786 GCA_036401135.1 Fimbriimonas sp. | reverse complement strand
TGTCGGGATCGTGGACGACGCCGACGATCTCCCGACCTGCGGACTCCAGCCGGCGGAGGGTGGCCTTGTCGAGGACGATCTGAGCGTAGAAGTTCGCGTTCGCCGGGCTCGGGACGTACTCGGCGATCTGGATGAGGTAGTCCACGCCGCCCACGTCGCCGAGGTTTCCGCGGGCGCCCAGTTCGTCCCTGAGGGTAAGCAGGTCGATCGGTTTGTGGTCGTGGAGCAGCTGGCG
Source organism: Fimbriimonas sp. (assembly GCA_036401135.1). GTDB lineage: Bacteria > Armatimonadota > Fimbriimonadia > Fimbriimonadales > Fimbriimonadaceae > Fimbriimonas. The sequence goes on along the minus strand of DASWVS010000093.1, from coordinate 9,551 downwards.
CATCGCCCGGTAGATGAGGCGGTGCGCGGGCCGATAGAAGTCGGTCTCCTCGAGGAGCGTCACGATCTCGTCGGCGGCACGCTCGGAAAGCAGCATGGCGCCGAGGGTGCTCATTTCTGCTTCGAAGCTGTAAAGGGGTACGAGTTCTTCAGGGCCGGGCGTTGTGACCATGGGGGCGGGAAGATGAGTATAACCCTGGATCGGACGGATCGGCGGTCCGTTATTTGCGGGGTTTGCCGCCCCGTCCCTTTATGGCGCGATCCAGCGCGCGACCCGCTTTACGAGCCACCGCTTCGCGCGGAAAAAGGGTGAGTCCGACTGCGGAGGCTCGAGATCGCTTGCGATCTGGGGGCACCGCTCGACCAGGTACTCCAGCGCCGCGCTCACGCGCTCATGGTCCCGGTCGAACGAGCCGTGCCAGCTGCAGACGAAGCAATCGAGGTTCGTATCGGCGTTGAGCGCGCCGCACAGCGGGCATCGCTTGAAGTCGGCGACGGCGAGTCGCCGTCTCGTATCGCGGGAGCGGTTGCGGTCATCGTTCATAGGAATAAGAGCGGGGCTTCGCCCCGTGCTGGGTCGCGGCTCTTTCGTCCGCCTTTCCCCTATTAGAAGCCGGTCGTGCCTGCCGAAGTTCGGGTCACAAGGGAAAAAGGTGAACAAATCGGACCAGCATGGTGTATATATCTTTAGCCATAGCTAAATTCATTAGCACGGTCGGAAAGACGATGCAGACAACGGTGCATAGACTGAGCGAGGTGCCTCTCGGAGAACCGGCAAGGATCGTGAAGCTTCGCCTCACGGGAGCCGAGCGCCGAAGGCTGCTCGACATGGGTCTCGCACCCGGAACCGTCGTCGAAGGCCGGCTTCGCAGCCCTCTGGGCGATCCCGTCGCCTACCAGGTGCGCGGCACCCTCGTCTCGCTGCGAAGGCGGCAGGCGGAAATGATCGACGTGGAGAGGTCCGCCCGATGACGGTGGACCAGACCCAGAAAGCCTGCGGTGGCTGCACCTCTTGCGCACCGGGGCGCCTCGAGCGCTACGGGCTCGCCACCGCCGGGGCCGACTACGTCGTTGCCTTGGCCGGGAACCCTAACACGGGCAAGAGCACGATCTTCAACGCTTTGACCGGCCTGAGGCAACACGTCGGGAATTGGCCCGGCAAGACCGTCGTCCGTGCGGAAGGCGGTTTCAGCTTCGACGGCCGCAGGTACCGCCTGATCGATCTGCCCGGCACCTATTCGCTGCTGTCGAACAGTTCCGACGAGGAGGTGGCGCGCGACTTCCTCCTCTTTGGACAGCCGGACGTGACCGCGATCGTCGTCGACGCCTCGTCGCTCGAGCGGAACCTCAACCTTGTCTTGCAGGTGCTCGAGATCACCGACCGGGCGGTCGTCGCCCTGAACCTGATCGACGAGGCGGAACGGAACGGCATCACCGTGGACGATCGTGCGTTGGCCCGCGACCTCGGCGTTCCCGTCGTGCCGATGGCGGCGAGGAAAAGCAAGGGGATCAAAGACTTTCTGCAGACGCTCGCGGGCGTCGCCTCCGGCGAGGTTGTCTGCCGCCCCAAACGGGTCGAGCGGTTCGACGCGGAGGTCGAGCGCGCTGTGAACGATCTGGTCCGGGCGCTGCATGAGAACTATCCGGGCCTGCCCAATGCCAGGTGGGTCGCGCTCCGGCTCCTCGAAGGCGACCCGAGCGTGGTGCACGAGGTCCAGAACGGCACCCTCGGCGAGGCGGCGCACGGACACCGGCCCGATGCGGAGGTCGCGTTGGCATGAGCCACGCCGATATCCTCCGGCTCGCGGCGCGCCATCGCGAGAGGCTTGGCGACACCCTGCACGACCGCGTGGTCGAAGCGCTCTACTCCGAGGCCGGGAGCATCGCCGACAAAGCCGTCAGCCGGGAAGGGCAGCGCTCCAAGTGGGCGTTCGACCTCGCCCTCGACCGGATCCTGACGAGTAAAACGCTCGGGATCCCGGCGATGATCCTGCTATTCGGCCTCGCCTTCTGGATCACGATCGCTGGAGCGAACGTGCCGTCGGCGATGCTCGGCGACCTGCTGACGGTCAAGGTCCTGGGCTGGCTGCAAGCGATGGCGGCCGCCATGGGGGCACCTGCGTGGCTGAGCGGGTTCCTCATCGATGGCGTCTACCTCTCGATGGCCTGGGTGATCGCCGTGATGCTCCCTCCGATGGCGATCTTCTTCCCGCTCTTCACGCTGCTGGAGGATTTCGGATATCTGCCCCGGGTCGCGTTCAACCTCGACCGGGCCTTCAGCAAAGCCGGGGCACACGGGAAGCAGGCTCTCTCGATGATGATGGGGTTCGGCTGCAACGCCGCCGGCGTGGTCGCGACCCGGATCATCGACAGTCCGAGGGAGCGGCTGATCGCGATCCTGACCAACAACTTCTCGATCTGCAACGGCAGGTGGCCGACGCTCATCCTCGTGGGCACGATCTTCATCGGGGCGACGGCTCCGGCCGCGCTCGCCAGCCTCGTCGCCGCAGGCAGCGTGGTCCTGATCGCCCTCTTGGGAGTGATCTTTACGCTGCTGGTCTCGGGAGCGCTAAGCAAGACCGTGCTCAAGGGCGAGACGTCCGCCTTCACCCTCGAGTTGCCCCCTTACCGCCCTCCTCGGGTGCTGCAGACGATCTACACCTCGCTGCTCGACCGAACGATGATCGTCCTCTGGCGGGCGATCGTGATGGCGGCGCCGGCCGGGGCGGTGATCTGGCTTATCAGCAACATCGACGTGAGCGGGCAATCGATCGCCTACTGGGTCGTTTCCGCCCTCAACCCGTTCGGACTGCTGGTCGGATTGAACGGGATCATCCTCTTGGCGTACATCGTCGCCATCCCCGCCAATGAGATCATCATTCCGACGATCCTCATGCTGACCCTGAACCTGAGCAAGTCGGCGCTCGCCCAGAAGGGGGTTATGCTGGAGCTCGAGGAGAACCAGGTCCGCGACGTCCTCGTCGGGCAAGGAGGATGGACGCTGTTGACCGGCATCAACCTGATGCTCTTCAGCCTCCTGCACAACCCGTGCAGCACGACGCTCCTGACGATCTACCGCGAAACCGGCAGCAAGAAGTGGACTTTCGTGGCGGCTGCGCTACCCATCGTGCTCGGCTTGGCCGTGTGCTTCCTCACCGCGAGCTTTTTCCGGCTGATGGGATGGGTTTAGTTTCTTCCACACTGGAGGACGGTGGGAGCGCCGAGGACGTGGGTTTGGCTTCGGTCGCCACGAAGCTGGGATCGCGCCTGCCGCGGCCACTTTAGATCCCTTCTCCCGCGAAGCGTTTATCGATGAGCTGCCAAGACACGAGGTACCAGCTGTGCAGTCGGGGGCTCCTTTCCTGGTCTTTTTCACCACGAAGGCACGAAGAGCCCGAAGGGGCACAACGGCTTGTGCGGACGCCGGATTCTAGCGGCGGCTATGAATCTGTGAAGGCGTTACACGTTCTTTCCCGGGGTTAACGAACCCCCACTTTCGAGTTCGCCAAGAGGTTCAATAGGGTGTGACCGTCGCCGAAAGGAACGTATTGACCCGCCGGGCGGCGAGCGTCTCGCTCCTTTACAACATCACCCTCACGATCCTGAAGCTGCTGGGGGCCTTCCTCACCGGATCGATCAGCCTCCTCTCGGAAGCGGTCCATTCGGCGACCGACATCGTGGCCTCGACCATCGCCTACTACAGCGTCCGCGCGGCGTCCGCGCCTCCGGACGAGGAACACCCCTACGGCCACGGGAAGATCGAAAGCATGGCCGGCTTCGTCGAGTCGGTGCTCCTCCTGTTGATCGTCGTCTACATCGTCATGGAGGCGGTTTCCAGGCTCCTGCACGGGGCGCAGGTCGCCAACCTGGACGTGGGGATCTATGTGATGCTTTTTTCCTGCGTCACATCCTACGGGACGGGCCGATACGTCAGCCGGGTGGGAGAGAGCACGGAGTCCCTCGCGCTGCGGTCCAACGGGCAGCATTTGATGGTCGATTTCTGGACGAGCGTCGGCGTTCTGGGCGGCCTGCTTGTGACCCGGTTGACGGGCCTTACTTCGGCCGACCCCCTCCTGGCGCTGGCCTTGGCCGTCTGGATCGCCCGAAACGCGGCGAAGCTGAGCTATGAAGCCTATCAGCAGCTGATCGACCGGAGGATGGAGGTGGCGGAGATCGCGAAGATCCACGAGACGATCCGGGACACACGCGGGGTCATCAGCTATCACAAGCTCCGGACGCGGCACTCCGGCAACGCCCACCAGATCGACGTCCACATCGTCGTTCCCAGCGAGTGGTCGGTCGTCCAGGCCCACGACCTGGCAGACGAGTTGGAACAGAAGCTCAGCCGCGAGTTCGTGCCCGCGGTCGTGACGATCCATGTCGACCCGTACGATCCCGCGAAAGAGTATCCCGCCTGACACGGGTGGGTCCCGCGTGCCATTGGACCCAGGCGATTGACTAATCCGGGCAGGCCCGTAATACTGAACCTAACCGTCCATGAAGAAGATCGTAATCCCGATCATCATTGCCCTTGTTTTTGTGGGTGCCTTCGCCTATCGAGCCGTCCTGAAAGGTAAAGCCGCCGGAGCTCTCAAGCCCTCCAGCACCACTAAAGTGGCCAAAGGCGACCTCGTCCTTACCGTCGTCGACACCGGCACGATCGACGCCTCCAAGGCGGTCGAGGTGAAAAGCCGAGTCTCGGGGCGCCTCGCCAAGCTGTTCGTCGACGAGGGCGACTTCGTGAGCCAGGGCCAGTTGATCGGCGTGATCGATCCCCAGGAGACCGAATTGATGGTGCGCCAGAACGCGGCGCAGCTTCGGGGAGCCCAGAGCGCGGTCCAGCGCGCTTCGCTGGAGATCGGCCAGCGCCGGACGACGGCCCAGGCGGCCTACGATCAGGCGCGAGTGCGCCTCGCGCAGCTGATCCTCGAGCGGGATACCCAGCCGACGCTGACGTCCGCGGCGATCCAGTCCGCCCAGACCTCACTCGCTACCGCCCAGCAGGAGAAGGGAAGACTCCTCCAAAGCGCCCACCCGGAACAGCTGAACCAGGCGGAAAGCGCGGTGAAAGAGGCCCAGGCCAACGAGGAGAACGCCGAACGCGAGTATCGGCGGCAGGCGGACCTCGAGTCCCGCGGATACGTCGCCTCTCGCGCCGTCGAGTCCGCCAAGCTCAACCTCGACCTTGCGCGAGTCCGCCTTAACTCGGCGAAGGAGAGCCTCTCGAAGTTGGCGAGCCAGCAGAAGTCGGAGCTTGCCAAGGCTGAAGAGGCCATCCGCCAGGCGCAGAGCGACCTCACCCGCGCTAGGGCGAACCGCATGCAGGACCAGGTCAAGGCGCAGGAAGTCGCCTCCGCTCGGGCCGAGGTGGCGAAAGCCAAAGCCGCGCTCCAGGATCCGGCGATCATGGCCAAGCAGCGCGAGCAGAGCCTCGCCACCGTCGACCAGCTTGGCAGCGTGCTCAGCGACGCCGAAAGACAGCTTCGCGAAACCCAGGTGCGGGCGCCGATCGGCGGCGTGGTCACGAAGAAGATGCTCGAGGTCGGCGAACTGGCCACCGGCTTGAGCGGGTTCAGTGCGGGGACCCCCATCCTGAGGATCGAGGATCGGCGCTCGATGAGGGTCAAACTCGACATCAACGAGATCGACGTCGCAAAGCTCCAGCTGGGCCAGACCGCGAGGGTCGAGGTGGACGCATTGCCGAACGTTCCGATGGAGGGCACGGTGGTGAAGATCTCCCCCGCGAGCAACCAGAGCGCCGCCGGCCAACCGACGGGCGACGCCGTCGTCCGTTATCAGGTCGAAGTCCTCCTGGACCGTCCGTCTCCCCAGCTTCGTTCCGGGATGTCCGCCAAGTGCAGCATGGACGTCGTCAAGCGGAACAACGTCGTCGTGCTGCCGATCGAGTTCGCTTCCAAGAACGGCAACAGGTACACGGTCGAAGTCGTGTCCGGATCCGGGAAAGCCGCCAAGACGGCCAAGCGGGAGATCAAAGTCGGAGTCGCCACCGGGGCGAAGCTCGAAGTCCTCGAGGGGCTCGGGGCAGGTGAGATCGTACAGAAGCCCAAGTACACCGGCCCGGAGCGCAAGGGGATGATGTCCGGTCCCGGAGACGAGCATTGAACCTGCTGCAGAGCTTCGCCGTCGCCCTGGGGATGCTTCGGCTGCACAAGCTCCGCGCCTTCCTCACGATGCTCGGGGTGATCATCGGCGTGATGAGCGTCACGATCATCGTGATGATATCCTCCGGGTTCCAGTACTACATGACGAACGAGTTCAACAAGCTCGGGGCCGACCTCATCATGGTCATGTACGACAACTGGGGACCCCAAAACGACCGCGTAAAGGACATCGACGGCCTGCGCTACGAGGACGTCCAGTACATCAAGGATCGGGTGAGCGTGGTGGAGATGGCGGCGCCGGTCTTCCAGATCAACGGGCAGAAGGCGGTCCTTGCGGACCGGACCGTCGACAACCCGCGGCTATACGGAACCGACGACAACTTCCTCGCGATGAACCGGGTCAAGATGACGTCGGGAAGGTTCTTTACCGCCGAGGACGTCAGGAACCGCGCTAACGTCTGCATGATCGGGGAGGAGATCCGGGACCGGCTGTTTCCCGACAAGAAGCCGCTGGGGAAGCTCATCACGTTCCAAGGAATCACGCTCGAGGTGATCGGCGTCATCCAGCGGTTCGACATGATGGGCGACACGAACGCCCGCGACGTCTACCTTCCGCTTACCACGGCCCAGGACAAATGGGTCGGCGGCGACCGCCTCTTCATGATTACTGCCCGCCCGAAACCGGGCGTCCCCGTCGCCGACGCTCAGCAGGCGATCTGGGAGGCCCTCATGCTGAAGTCGGGCAACAAGCGGATCTATCGCGTCGAGTCCTACGAGTCGATGCTCGAGGTCTTCGGGCGGATCTTCGGCGTCGCCGGCGGCGTCCTCGCCGCGGTGGCGGCGCTGTCCCTCCTCGTCGGCGGCATCGGGATCATGAACATCATGCTCGTCTCGGTCACCGAGCGGACGAAGGAGATCGGCCTGCGCAAGGCGGTCGGTGCCAAAAACGGCGCGATCCTGACGCAGTTCCTCGTTGAGGCCGGCACCCTCTCGCTTATCGGCGGCATGATCGGGATGGCGATGGCGTGGACCATCGGAAAAGGCCTCGAATTCGGCACCGCGGCGATGAAGTGGCCCTCCGCCAGCGGCCTTCCCGCCACGTTCCCTGTCTGGGCGGCCGTCGGCGCGATGCTGTTCTCCGCGCTGATCGGGGTGATCTTCGGGCTCTTTCCCGCGATCAGCGCCGCCCGGCTCGACCCGATCGTCGCCCTCCGGACGGAATGAGCGCGCTCCCGTGGGCGACCGATCGGGCGCTCGACGCAGGGATGGTCGACCGGATCCTGCGGCGCCAGGTCCCCGATCTTCGCGGCGAGGTTCGCTACCTCGGCAGCGGCTGGGACAACGACTGCTATCGGGTCGGCGAGGAATGGGTGCTGCGCTTCCCCCGCCAGAAGGAGGTGGCCGAGCGCCTGCCGGTCGAGATCGCGGTCCTCGGAGCCGTCGCCGGCAACCTGCCGATCCCCAGTCCGGTCGTCGAAATCCAGGGGACGCCGGACGAAGAGTTCCCGTACCCCTTTGTCGGCTATCGCTACCTTCAGGGCGTCCCTTGGAAGCCCGAGACGGCTTTCGACGTCGATGCCGTTCCTCGGCAACTCGGAGAGGTCCTGAGCGCCCTGCACCGGATCGATCCGCCCGCGATCGTGCCTCCCTCGGAATGGGGCCTTCAGGAGGATCTCGCCGAGCTCAGAGGCCGAAAGGACGAGGTCCTCTCGGTGCTGCCGAGCTGCGCCCGTTCTGGGACGATGTGCTGGGACCTCTCGAGCCGGCGACGCCCCCCGTGCACGAAGAACGTCGGCTCATCCACAACGACCTTGATATCGAGCACCTCCTGCTCGACCCTTCGACCGGAAGTCTCGTCGGGATCATCGACTTCGCCGACGCCGAGAGAGGGGACCGTGCTCGGGATTTCACCTTGTTCGTGTACCGCTTCGATCGCTGGTTCTTCGACCGGATGCTGGAACGCTACGATCTCGCGATAGACCCGGGATGCTGGGAGCGCGCCTGGCAAATCGCCCACGTCGACGCCCCCTACCGGTTGGCGGACGCCGTTCTCGCCGGAAACCGCGAGGAGGTCGATCGCCACCTCGCGGCAGTGGCGAGGCACGCGGCCCGTCCTCGCCCCTGACCTTTTGCGGACATACTTGGCCGATGGAGGCGACGCTGCGCAAATGGAGGGCGGTCTTCGGGATCTACTTCCAGGACGGCCTCGCGTATCGCGCGAGCGGCATCATCTGGATCCTGACGGACCTCGTGACCGCCGTGACCATGCCTTTCGTCTGGGCGAGCGCCGCACGATCCGGCTACATCAAGGGGTTCTCGACCGGCGACTTCGTTCTCTACTACCTCTGTATCCTCATCGTCGGGTCGTTCGTGACCAGCCACATCATGTGGGAGCTGGCGATGGAGATCCGCGAAGGCCAGTTCACGACCGCGCTCGTTCGACCCATGAGCTTCTATCAGGTCAGCTTCTTCCGCAACCTCTCCTGGCGGGTGCTGCGGACGGCGCTGACGGTACCGATCATGGTCGGGTTGTTCTTCCTGTACCAGGGCTACTTGGGCGACGCCCGGATCCACGTCCCTTGGACGTTCTGGATCTCGCTGATCCTTGGCCACGGGGTGAGCTTCGTGTTCGTGATGCTCATGGCCTCGTTCGCCCTCTACGTCACCGAGGCCACCTCGATCTTCGAGCTGTACTACATCCCCATGATCTTCCTGTCGGGCCAGATCTTGCCGGTGGACGTGCTCCCGACATGGGCGCGGAACCTCTCCAAGCTTTTCCCGTTCTACTACACGACCGCGGCGCCAACCGAGATCATGATCGGCCGCCTCGCGGGCGAGGCGTCGTTCCGCGTTCTCGGCATCCAACTCGCCTGGGTCGTGGCCTGCTACGCGGTCTCGAAGATCCTATGGAGCCGCGGCATGCGCCACTACACCGCCGTCGGCATGTAGCGACTCGGCAGGTTCGTAGCTAAGAACGAGCTTCGGCCGGTTCGCCTCCGTCTCCGCGTCCTTCGAATACACTTTGTACACGGCGCGCTGGCCGCCGACCTCGGGGCTGATCTTGGAGGTGAGAGCGACGTGAAGGGCCTGGCCGCCCACCGCTGCCTTCGCGAAGGCGCCTGGGCCTTTGAGCAGGTCGATCGTGAGAACGAACGTCTTCCCATCCGCGTTGATCGTCTCCGGGTGGGCCGATCCCAGGACCGATCCATTCTCCTCGTCCGGAGAAATCTTCGTCACCAGGTCGTACTCCCAATCCTTCTCCGTGAAGACCCCTTTGAGCGGCCGGACTTCCAAGGGATTGTCCTTCACGAGGCTCAGCGTGTAGGCAGGGTCCGCGGTATGGGTCAGGAGGAGGTCCGCTTTCGTGATCTTCGAGTCCTTGGGCAAATCCTTGAGGTCGAACCTCAGGTAGCCGTAGCTATAGGCGTCC
>DASWVS010000092.1:0-4047 GCA_036401135.1 Fimbriimonas sp. | reverse complement strand
CCGGGCTCGCCGACGCCCTCGTGCTGGACTCCTGCTACGGAAAGCTCAGCAGCGCTATCCTGGGGTGGTGGCGGTTCGTCGGGGGGAAGCTCCTGATGGTCGTCCTGTGGCCAACGGCGCTCGTCACAATGCCGTTCGTCGGCTTCAATCCGTTCAAAGTCGACGTTTCGAAGGGGCTCGGTCGGCTCTTGGGAACCCCCGTGCTCGTCCTCCACGGGGAGCGGGACGACCTTGCCCTGCCCTCCGAAGCGCGCAGGAACTTCGACGCGTGCCCGGGCCCGAAGCGCCTCGTGTGGTTCGAAAGAGCCGGGCATAGCGAGTTCCGCTGGGAGCAGCCGGAGAAGTACTACCGGGAGTTGCTGGGATTCCTGCGGGAACATGGGTTCATCTAGTCCGCGGCACCGCTAAAATCAGCCATGGCCATCAAGGTCCTGCTCGACACCGACCCCGGCTCCGACATCGACGACGCCGTCTGCATCGGCTACCTTCTTTCGAACCCCGACTGCGACCTGCTGGGGATTACGACGGTCACGGGCGAGCCGGAAAAACGCGCCATGATCGCGAGCGCCGTCTGCCACGCCTACGGGCGGGAGGATGTCCCGATCTATCCGGGTGCGGCGGCACCCTTGCTGATCGATTCGCACCAGCCCTACGCCCCCCACGCCCGCGTCCTCCCTCGCTGGCCTCACCGAAAGGACTTCGAGAGCGGCGAGGCGGTGAACTTCCTTCGGCGCACGATCCGGGAGCATCCGGGCGAGGTGGAACTGCTGACGATCGGAGCCCTCACCAACATCGCCCTCCTCTTCACAATCGACCCGGAGATCCCGAGCCTGCTGAGAGGGGTGACGATCATGGGCGGCCGTTTCGTCGGCGGTGTGCCCGTGCATCCGCCCGTCGAGCACAACATCCGTTGCGATCCTCACGCCGCTGCTCGCGTTTTCAACGAGCGGGGTCTGGCACACCTCCGGGTGGTCGGGCTGGATGTGACCTACATCGCGACCCAGCACAAGGAAGACATCCGAAAGAGCTTCTGCATCCCCCAGTTCAAGCCCATTCTCGAGATGGCGGAGGAGTGGTTCCAGGTGGCGGAGCACCTCTGCTACCACGATATCGTTGCCGCCGCGACGATCTTCGAGCCGGCGCTGTTCGGCTACAAAAAAGGCAAGGTTTGGGTCGAAACCTGCACCGACTTGAGGGGATATACCTATTTCGACGATGGCGCAGAGCACGTCCACATGGTGGCGTCCGAGATCGATCGGGAAGGCTTCCTCGACCATTTCTGCCAAGTCACGGGGTGCAAGAGAGTCTGAGATGTCCCAGCCTCCTCCCGAAGTCGTGGTCGCGGGCCACATCTGCCTCGACATCATCCCGGGGCTGAGCCGGATAGCCTTCGAGCCGGGACGGCTGTTCGAGGCGGGGAATGCGGTCCTCTCGACGGGCGGCGCCGTGTCGAACACCGGCTTGGCGCTTCATCGGCTCGGTGTCAGGGTCGCCCTCGTGGGGAAGGTCGGGGACGACCTGTTCGGCGGCAACGTCCGTTCGCTTCTCGACCGGCGAGAGGCGGGGCTTGGCGAATCGCTGACGGTCGCACCGGGAGAGCCCACCAGCTACACGATCGTGATCAACCTCAGCGGCGTCGATCGGATGTTCCTTCACGCGCCGGGATGCAACAACACCTTCACCGCCGACGACGTGCCGATGGAACTGCTCGAGAGCTGCCGGCTGATGCACTTCGGCTACCCTCCGCTCATGGCGAGGATGTTCGAGGACGAGGGCCGTGAGCTGGAGTCGCTCCTTCGGAAAGCGAAGTCGGCGGGGGCGACGACGTCGCTCGATCTGAGCCTCCCGGACAAGGACGCTCCTTCGGACTGGGCGCCGTGGCGGGCGATCCTGGAACGGTGCCTCCCCTGGGTCGACGTGTTCCTTCCCAGCTATGACGAACTCCTCTACATGCTCGATCTCGACGCCTACGAGGCGCGAAAGCGTGAGGGGCTGGAGTACGAGGAGCCCCCGCATTCCCTGGTCGAGGATGCCTTGTCGTTGGGGGCCAAAGTTGTGGGGCTGAAACTCGGCGACCAGGGCATGCTCTTGCGCACCGCCAAGGATCTGGGACCTTTCGGTAGAGCGGCTGTGGATTCGAGATGGCTCGGCGTTTCCCTGTCCACGCCCAGCTTCGAAGTCGACGTTGCCGGGACTACCGGTTCGGGCGACGCGGCCATCGCCGGGTTCCTGATGGGCATGATGCGAGGTTTTTCACCGGAGGAAGCGGTTCAAGCGGCGGTCGCAGTCGGCGCCTGCTGCTGCGAGGCCCCCGATGCGACCAGCGGCGTCCGCACCTGGGAAGAAACGGAGCAGCGGATCCAGGGCGGGTGGAAGCATAGGGCCTGAACCAACCGCCAGGGACCCATCTCGCGGACTTCGCATGCCGTCCCCCTTCTACCACCTAGGCACGAAGGACACAAAGGCGCACAAAGGTGGTTGACGAACAGCGGCCCGTTCAGCGAAGGAGAAAGGGGGCATTCGGCATTCGGCATTCGGCATTCGGCATTCGGCATTCGGCATTCGGCATTTGCCATTTGGCATTCAGAAACTGCAACAACCGCCAAACCTCCTGCCGGGAGCGATTGTTTTGATTACGGAGAGCCCTTCCCCAAGGGGAAGGGCTGGGATAGGCTCGAGCCTACTCGTCGTCCATGTCGAAGTTCATCTGCTTGCCGCCGAGCATGATGTTCAGCGTCGACTTCGTCTGGATACGCGGCAGGGGCTGGCCTTTTTCGAGCGCGGAGCCCGATCCGTACGCGACCATGTTCAGCATCGCCATGTCGGCGTTCTTGAAGATCCCCGCCGGCACCGTCACCTTCGTCGTCGTCGGCGGCATGAAGACGTTGTCGGCCACGTGCTGCCGAACTTCCGCCATCTGCAGGAATCCCTGGTCCCCCATGAGGTGCTCCTTGAAGTTCTCGGACGAACTCCAGAGGATCAGCGTGTTCTGCCCCTCCATCCCCATGATCGAAGCGTACTGCCCGAGCGCCCCGGTGACCGGCGCCCACTCGAACGGGATGAACTTGTCGAAGGCGATCTTCTTGCTGAGGTTGGGCGAGGACATCTCGATGGCCGGGAGGAACTCGACGTTCGCGGGCGCGTCGACGGAGACGGACCCGGTGTAGCTCGTGTTCAACGTGTAGGTGCCGACGAGAGAGGCATTGTTGGCGATCTTGCCGGGCTGCTTGCTCGTCGGCCAATAGCCGGTCGTCCAGTTCGGCTTGTAGAAGTAGCTGCTGGAGTTCTGGGCTTCGCGAGCCCGCTTTTGCATCTCGGCCTTCTGCTCGGGGGTCAAGGTCTTCCAGCTGAAGACCTTCGGCTGGCCCTCGCGCACGGTTTCCGAGGAGCCCCAGTACATCTTGATGGTGAACTCCGACATCTTGTCGGGGTCGAAGCCCTGGCCGCCCTCGGAGCCGGTCTCCGTCGGCTTCGGACGATAGAGCTCGAGGTCCAGCTTGTCGCCCAGCAGGAGACCCTTCGGCGGGATCAAAGTGGCGGTGGCGCCTGCCGGGGCGATGGACGGCGACCACAACCTCACCGTCAGGCTTCGCGAGGCCTTGCCCGGCATCGCGGGCATTCCGGGGACATCGGGGAGCATGATCCCCTCCGGCAGTTCCGGCATCTCCGGCATCCCCACCATCTTCATCAGCTTCGTTTCGGCGAGGATCGCCAGGTAGGCCTGATCCTGGGCGGTGGTGGCGGCGAGCCCGGTCGCGGCGGCCATGGACAGGGCGGTGACTGCGAGCTTATTCATCTTGAACTCCTAACGGGCAAGCATCGGGCGATGCATCTTGGCTGGAGCCATTCTACAGCCAGGCCCCGAAGGGGTCAAGGGCTTACGACTCACCGCTCCTGCTAACCTAGGAGCATGAAGCGCAGCCAGATCAACCGGCTCGTCCTGGACGCCTCCCGCTGCTTCGAGGCCAACGGCTGGACGCTGCCTCCGAACCCGAGATGGGACGTCACGGACTTCGGCCTCGGCGACAGCGACCGGTACGGGCTGGT
>DASWVS010000091.1:0-2791 GCA_036401135.1 Fimbriimonas sp. | reverse complement strand
GCAGAAACGTCTCCAGCGTCGGTTGCCAGACGTGCCGCTCAAATACGTCCTCATCGATCTTGAACGGCGCGGACTCAGTTCCGGCGTAGCGGGCCACGTACATCCCGGGTTCGACCAGGTCGGTGAACTCGTACCGCAGATACCGATAGCGGAGAAACCTTCCCCAGACCTCGGGCGATCCTATGCGCGCCGCCCGCATGCCCTTGTCACCGATGCGAAAGATGACGATCGGCTCGTCACGCTCGTCGTGGGCGTCCAACTCGAGGACGGCCACCTTGCGCTGGTCCGGGTGGTACCCGACCTGCGAAACCTGGATCGTCGGTTCCGACATCCAGCCGTCGATCGGGTGCGGCGTAACCAGCCACTCGACCCGATCGGCCCCGGCCTCGACGAGCGTCCGAACGACGAACCAGCCGTTGTTGTGCCGGCCGCGCCCGTCGATCAACTGCAGGGGCTCGCTTCCCACGGCCTCCAAGGTGATCCGCTGTCGATCGGACTCGGGGGCAACCGTGAGCCTGCGTCCGACGGCAAGCGGCTGGATCCGGTATTCGCCGCTCTGCATCGTTCCCGGCCCATTGGCCTGGCGCGGAAAGATCCCCGACTGCGAATCCATGAGGTAGGTCTTGCCGAAAAGGTATCCGGGGAAGAACTCGAGGTTCAGCCCGACGACCCCCGCCCACTCCTTTGGCAGCGGATCCTCCAACTCGGCGACGATGTGGAACGACCGGTTCTCCGCGCGGACCTTCAGCGTGTAGGCGAAAGACATCTCCGGGTAGTCGATCGGGTTGAAGCCTCGCCGGTTCTTCGAGTCGTCCGGATAGGACATCCGAACGAGGATCTCCTGGTGCTCCCGATCGAAGGTTCGCTCTCCGACGGCGGGAACCGGCGACCATTGGCCCGGCGAGGGCTCGAGCCGAAGGTCGCCGTTCGTGGCGATCCGCAGCCCGTTCTGGATGATGCCTACGCCGCCTTGGTGCCCTTCGGGGTAGAAGTCGTGCGCGAGCATCACATTGAGCCCGGGCATTTCCAGGTAGTCGAGATCGTTGAGCTTCAGTTCCGCCATAGGGCCACGCATGGTTCGGTCAGACGGCCGCGTCGCCGCGTTCTTCGGTGCGGATGCGCACCGCTTCGACGACCGGCTCGATGAAGATCTTGCCGTCGCCGCTTTCGCCGGTGTGGGCGCTCTCGACGATGGCTTCGACGACCTCTTCCTGCATCTCGTTGGGAACCACCACCTCGATCTTCGCCCGGATCGGAAGCGCGATGAGGTTCGGATCGCCCCCGAGCCAATCGGCGCTCTCCCGCGAGTTGCCCGTTCCTCGGACGTCGGACACGGTCATTCCCGTCACCGCAAGCGACGCGACCGCCGATTTGACCGGTTCCAATCGATGCGGGCGGAGATAGCAGACGATGCGCACCACACGCGTGAGGATACCGGCCTTTATTTCGCCCATATCCGGTGCTTGCGCCAATGGGCGAGGACCCTGGGAATGTAGCCGAAGATGTTAAAGACGTCCCGATACAGATCGACGACGGCGGCGAGCGTCTCTCCTTTTCGCCGTCGCGCCATCAGCGAAGCGAGGTCGTAGACGTGATAGGTGAGATACGCGGCGTTAAGCCCGAGCGCCCACGCGGCATAGGTGGACCCCAGCATCGTCGAATCGATCAACGCCGCCACCGCCACGGTGGATCCGATGAGCGAGAGCACCCAGCAGCCGACGAAGCTGTAGTCGTTGCGGCAGAGGACCGTGTACAGGTTGACGGCCAGGATCCCCACCAACGGAGCCCACACGGCCGCGCCTGCGAGGGAGAGCTCCCGGATCCACCAACCGGCGGCGAGCAGCACCAACGGGAGCGCATACGCCGAGATGGACGCTTCGACGATCTCGCGCCGCTTCTGGATCCGAACCAGGTCGAGCGCGATCAGGATTCCCGCCAGGATGGCCGAAGGAACCGCCCAACCGACCGAAGGCACGGGCAGGAAGGTCAGCCCGGCCACGACGCCGACGCTCAGAAGATGGAGGAGCGAGACTCGACGAATGAACGCCAGACGTACCGGGTAGCGCTCCTCGGTGACGTTGCCGGGGACTTCCAGAGGCTCGGGGACATAGTTAGGAACGATCATCGACGTGCCGGATCCCTTCGATTATTCCGGTTTTTGTTCGCCTTCGATGCTTCGGAGGCTAGAACGATGGCGAGGGCAGCCCGTCCCTCCTCGCCGCCGCGGTCGCGCTCGGTTCTTTGCTCGCATGGCGGCACTTCCGTGTACACTTCTTGCGTACCCACCGAGGGCACGCATGCAGGCTGAAGTTCCAGAAGAGGTGTCGCCGCAGATGGCGGCCGCGCTTATTGCGCACCTCCGTCAGCACCCCGACAACACGAGAAGGTCTCCGGAAGACTTGGCTCGTCAATTTGGCCTGACCGAAGACTTCGTGCGACACGTCCTGGAGGGCATCGAGCGGCCCCCCGACCAGGACGCGCTCCAGTTCCGAACCCCTCGAGTCTCGTTTGATTTCCTCGCCCGTCTCTGGATCTCGTTCGTCCGCTCCTTCGATTGGGTCACGCACAGGCCGACGATGTTCGTCGCGGTGACGAGCGCCATGTGCGTGGCTCTCGGCATCGGGCTTTCGGTGATGCCGGACCTCTCGGTGCCGTCGGTCCGCGTGTTCTCGCTCGAAATCGAGGACTCGATCCTTCTTCTCGGCATCTTGGTCACGTTCGGGCTCCACATGGCGTGCTATTTCCATCGGCGCATGGCGAGGTATGCGCTCTATGGCGGGCTGGTCGTCTG
>DASWVS010000090.1:0-7146 GCA_036401135.1 Fimbriimonas sp. | reverse complement strand
AACAGCGCCCGTTCTGCGTCGTCGTACCGAAGCACCACCCGCCGGTTCGATTCGATGGCCGTGTCCCGCGCCGTCAGCACGATCTTCTGGATGTCCGCGTACATGGCCCGACGCGCCAGCCCCGCCTGCTGAGAGGCGAGGTTGGGCACGATCGCGGCCGCGAACAGCGACAGGAGCGCGATCACGACCGTCATCTCGGTCAGGGTGAAGCCGCGGCGGGACATGCTGATCCGGTGGTTACTCCACTCCGTCCGACGTGATGTCCTCGTTGTAGCCGTCGCCGCCAGGGACGCCGTCGGCGCCATAGGAGAGGACGGTGGGCATATCGCCCGTCACGCCCGGATACTGATATTCGTAAGGGTTCCCCCACGGATCGTTCGGAATCGCCTTCTGCAGGTACGGGCCCTGCCAGTTCCGAACGTCGGCGGGAGGCTGCCGCAGCGCCTGCAGCCCCTCTTCGGTCGTCGGATACCGGTCCGTGTCCAGCCGGAAGGCCTGCAGATTGTCCATGAGGACGGCGACGTCCGACTGGGCCTTGGCGACCTTGGCCTGATCCTGGCGGCCGACGACCCGCGGCACGATGAGCGCCGCGAGGATCGCCAGGATCAGAATGACCACCATCAACTCGATCAACGTGAACGCACGTATCGGGCGCCGCCCTCGCAGACCGACCAACACCCTCTGATTCGTTTTCATTTCAACCTCTGTCACTTTTCCTTTACCAAACCTATTTCACGAGGTTCTGCGCCTGGAAGATCGGCAGCAGAACCGACAGCACCACAAAACCCACGAACGTTCCCATTCCGAGAACGATGATCGGCTCGACGAGCGAAGTGAGCCGCCGCAGCCCGTTGTCGACCTCGAAGTCCATGCTGTCCGAAACTCGGCTCAGCATCTTGGGCAGGTCGCCCGTCTCCTCGCCGATCGCGACCATGTGCGTCAGTACCGGCGGAAAAGCGCCCGCGTCCCGCATCGCCTCGTGGATCGAGCGCCCCTCCCGCACCTCGCTTTGAACGACGTCTGCGCTCTCGCGGAAGACCCGGTTGCCCGCGGCCAGTCCCGAAAGGTGGAGCGCCTCCAGAATCGGCACGCCGCCGAAAACGAGGGTCCCAAGCACGCGCGCGAACCTTGAGACCGTCGCTTTGCGCACGACCGGACCCACGATCGGCATCGTGATCATCATCCGGTCGCGGACGTAAGCCCCCGCTTCCGTCGCCGACCACGCCCGATAGAAAACGACCGCTCCGACGATCGAACCCACGATGACGATCCAATTCGCGGTGATGAAGCCGGTCGTGGCGAGCAGGATCCGAGTGGTTGCCGGAAGCTCGTCTCCCAGGTCGGTGAACACGCCGCTCAGCCTCGGCACGACGAACGTGAGCAGGAAGACGATCACGAACACCGCCGTCAGGGTGAGAACCCCCGGGTAGATCAGCGCCGAGACGATCTGGCTGCGCCGCGCCACCTCGGTTTCCTGGAAGTCGGCCAGCCTCGTCGCGACCTCCGGAAACTGGCCCGAAGCTTCGCCCGCCCGGAGCGTCTGGGTGAACATGTCCGGGAACAGCTTCGGAAACTTCATCATCGCCTGCGACACCGGCAGTCCCGACCGGACCTCCTGAAGGATCGATTCGGACACCTCCGAGAGCACCGCGCTCTCGGACTGCTCCGCAAGAACCTGCAGGACCCGGTCGAGCGGGAGGCCGGCTCCGGAAAGGTCGGCGAGACGCCGAGTGAAGAGGGCAAGGTCGCCTTTCGACACCTTGCCCTTGCGCTTGGCCTCCACGTTCTGGCCCGAATGGCCTTTCCTGGCGGCCTGCTCCCGAATGTCGAGGACAAAACGTCCCTCGGCCGAGATCGCCGCCATCGCCGCGTCCCGGGTCGCCGCATCGATGAAGCCCGTCTTCCTCTTTCCGGACGGCTCGACCGCCGTGTAGGCGAAGGTCGTCATGGGCGCACCGCCTGCATCCTAGATATCTTCCCGCGCCGCGACACGGAGCACCTCGTCCGCGGTCGTCCGGCCCGACAGGACCGCCGCCTTGCCTTCGGCGAGAAGCGTGCGCATCCCCTGTTGGTTCACGCCGTAGTGCTTGATCACGTTCGCCGACTGGCGCTCGACCGTCATGCGCCGGATCTCTTCGTCGATGATTAAAAGCTCGTAGAGGCCGACACGGCCCTTGTAGCCGCTGTTGCCGCACTTCTCGCAGCCCCTGCCTTTCCGGAAATCCCCCTTCGCCGCCTCCTCGGGGGTGAGGTTGATCGCCCTCAGAGTCGCCAGGCTCGGCGCTTCGGCCGGCTCGGCGCAGTTCGGGCAGATCCGCCGGACCAGCCTCTGTGCGACCACGCCGATCACCGACGAGGCCACTAGGTACGGCTCGACGCCCATATCGAGCAACCGGGTGACCGCGCCGGGGGCGTCGTTCGTGTGCAGGGTGCTGAAGACCAGATGTCCCGTCAAGGCCGCGTGGATCGCGATCTCCGCCGTTTCGAAGTCGCGGATCTCGCCGACCATAATCACGTCGGGGTCCTGGCGCACGATCGACCGCAGGCCGCTGGCGAACGTCAGGCCGATGCCGGGACGGACCTGGATCTGGCTGATGCCGGGGACCTGGTACTCGACCGGGTCTTCGACCGTGATGATGTTGGTCGAGGGCGACCAGATCTCCTGGAGGGAAGCGTAAAGCGAGGTCGACTTGCCCGAGCCCGTCGGACCCGTCGCCAGGATGATGCCGTGCGGCAGCGAGATCAGGTTCCGGTACCGGTCCAGCATGTCCGCCTGCATGCCGAGCTCTTCGAGGCCGAGCATCGCCGTGCCCTTGTCGAGGATGCGCATGACCGCGCGCTCTCCAAAGACGGTCGGGACGATCGAGAGGCGGACGTCGATCTGCCGTCCTCCGATCGTGATCTTGATGCGGCCGTCCTGCGGAAGCCGCCGCTCGGCGATGTTCAGCTCGCCGAGGATCTTCAGGCGCGAGACGATCGCGGCGTGCATCCGCTTCGGCGGCCGCATCATGTCCTGGAGCATGCCGTCGATGCGGTACCGCACCTTGACGTCCCGCTCGTAAGGCTCGATGTGGATGTCGGAGGCCGCGTCCCTCACGGCCTGGGCGAAGATCAGGTTGACCATCTGGACGACCTGCGTCTCGCCCGCCATCTTGGTCAGGTCCTGAAGGTCGGTGATGTCCTCGACTTCGGTGGCGGTGTCGTCGCCCGCGACCCCTTGGAGCATCCGTTCGATGAAGAACTCGTCGATCTTCTCGCGGATCAACCCCGGATCGGCGAGCACGGGGAACACCGGGCGCTGGAGCATGATTCCGAGGTCGTCGACCGCCTGCAGCGATTCGAGCGACCCCATCGCCACCACGACCGTCTCGTCGTCCAGTGAAAGCGGAAGGATCTGGTGCTTGAGCGCAAACTCGCTCGGAGCCAGCGTCATGGCCTCCGACTGCGGCTTCACCAGTTCGAGGTTGACGTACTGGAACCCGTCGATCGTTTCAACGTCGACTCCGGGCGTTGGGGATTGTGACAAGGATAGGTCCAAGCTCATTTCGTTGGCGACACCGCTGGCTCATACGCTGGAAGAGCGCTTTTGTTCAGTCGATGTGGCGGATCGGGCGTCGATTCGGCACCATTGCCTCGCTCGCAATAAGGTGTACAAGGCATTATGGCGGTTGGTTCCCTTCCAGACCCGGGCCCCGGCCCAGCCGCACCCGTTTTTCATCTTGTTTTCAGAACCGGTGCCCTTCAGCCAGCCTCGGTCCTAAGCCGCCCCAAGGGATTTGATTCCCCATCGAGGACGCGCCGGCACGACGGGCGCGAGGCCATCGTTGACTCGGCAGCCTCGCCTCGCCGACGGCGGCACGGCATCCTGGTCCGCTGCCGAGGCTGGACGACGCCAGGATCCGCCGAGGCGGCCCGCCAGACTCTGACGCTTCCTAAGCAGCGTCCCAACGGGAACCAGGCGCCGAAGTATCCTATAGGGCGATGTCCGAGAGCGGGGAAGCGGTGAAGGTGCTTTTGGACCGCCTGGAGGCGGCCTATGGCCGCACCGACTGGGAGCCCCGCTTCGATCCCCTGGACGAGCTCGTGAGCTGCATCCTCAGCCAGCACACCAACGACAAGAACTCCTTTCCCGCCTTCGACCGCCTTCGCGCCCAGCACCCTGACTGGCAGGAGGTCGTCGACCTCGGACCCGAGCATCTCGCCTCCGTGATCAAGTCGGCAGGGCTCGCCAACCAGAAGGCTCGCAGCATTATCGGCTGCCTGAACGCTATCCAAGCGAGCACGGGCGCCTACTCGTTGGACTTCCTCGCCGATCTGCCGGACGACGAGGCCCGAACCTGGCTGCTGAGGCTTCCGGGCGTCGGCGAGAAGACCGCCGCGATCGTCCTCTGCTTCGCGCTGGGCCGGGACGTCGTTCCCGTCGACACGCACGTTTTCAGGGTCGCCTGGCGTCTGGGGTTGATCCCGAAGTCGGCCGGAGAGTCCAAGGCCCACGCGCTGCTCGATGCGATCGTACCGCCCGGCCTCGCCTACCGCTTTCACATGGCGCTCATCCGGCACGGCAGAGCAGTCTGCAAAGCCCCGCAGCCGAACTGCCCGGCATGCCCCCTCACCGACCGGTGCGCCTGGTTCCAGGCGCGGGAGGCCGCGGCGTGAGCCTCTTTGCCGACGCCGAGGCGGCGGCCGCGTCGCTTGCGCGTCTCGACGAACTTGCCGGTTTCCCGGTCGGAGACTGGATTCGGGAGAGCCTTGCCGACAATGCCGATCCGGACCGAGCCCTGGTGAACCTCGAGCGGTGGGTGCGCGTGACCAGCAGCCCTTCGCTGCACCTCCAGCAGATGATCGGCATGCCTCGGCTCGGCGCTCTTCTGCTCACCATCCTCGGGGCGAGCCAACCGGTCGCCGACGCCCTGATCCAGAACCCCGAGTTCGCGAGCCTCGCCCTGGAGCCGGGCGAGATGGCCAAGATCCCTTCGAAGGAGCGGATCGTGGCGGAAGGCCGCCGACTTCTTCAGGCGGCGACGTCTTTCAGCCACTCGCTCGATCGCCTTCGCTATCTGAAGCAGCGGTACACGCTCCCCCTCGTGCTGAACGATCTGTCCGGATCCTGGAGCCAAGAGACGGTCTGGTCCGTGCTCAGCGACCTGGCCGACGCCCTGATCGCGCTCGCGTGGAAGATGGCTTGGGACGACCTGGCCGCGCGGCGCGGCCTACCTTCCGAGTGTCCCGTCCTCGTGGTCGCCTTCGGGAAGCTCGCCGGGCGGGAACTGAACTACTCGTCGGACGTCGACCTCGTCTATGTGGTGCCGGACGGGATGGACGAGGCGCTCGAGCGCGACTGCGCCCGGTTCTGCGAGTCCCTGGGAAGGGTGCTCAGCGAGCGCATGGGCCGCGGGTCCCTCTACCGGGTCGACCTGCGTCTACGCCCCTACGGCGGGGCGGGACCGATCGTGCGGTCGATGCGGTCCTATCAGGCGTACTACCGGCTGTACGCGGAACCCTGGGAGATCCAAGCGCTCCTTCGCTCCCGGCCCGTCGTCGGCCCCTCCGACCTCGCCGAGTCCTGGGAAACGATGCGCCAGGAGCAGTCCTTCCGCGCGCGCCTCAGCGACATCACTCTCGAGCATCTGCTCGCGATGCGTCAGCGGATCGAGCAGGGCGCGGTCGACGACGACCTGAAGAGGGCGGCGGGCGGCATTCGCGACGTCGAGTTCTACGTCCAGGTCCTCCAGATGCTGCACGGGCACGCGGTCCCGGCGCTTCGCGACTGCAACACGCTCGCCGCGCTCCGGACCCTCGACTCGGAAAACCTGGTGGAGCACACCGTCTGCAAGAGCCTGATCGAAGGCTACACCTTCCTGAGGAAGCTGGAGCACCGGCTCCAACTGGTGGGCGACCAGCAGACCCATGAGGTGCCGGCGAAACCCATGGCGAGAAGGTCCCTGGCCCGGACCATGGACTTTTCGGATTGGCCTGAGCTCGAAAAAGCTCTCATGCACCATCGCCGGACGATCCATACGCTGTACAAGTCGACGTTCCATCTGGAGGAGGACGCGCGGATCGATCGAACCAAGGTGATCCGGGCTCTCGGTTCGTGTGGCCAGGTGGCCGCCCAGTGGTTCGACATGCTTCCCGAAAGCGACGCGTTCTACTCGGGCCTCGCCGAGAACGAGGGCAGCCTGCATCGCGTGCAGAGGATCCTCTTCGCCGCGCCGAAGCTGGTCACGAACTTCCGATCATCGCTGGCGCTCACCGAGATGCTGATGAGCGGCGAGATCGAGGAGGAGGTCGTTCCGTCCGGAAGGATCGATCGGCTCCCTCCGGACGCCTTCCCCGAAGCTGTCGCCGAGGCCCACCTCTCCGCCGTCGGAACCGTCTGCGCGCGCTGGGTCCTCGGGGCTTCCCAGGACCTGGGGCGTGACCTCACCGAGATCTACGACGCCCTGATGCGCCACATCCTTGGCCGCTTCGAGTCGCCGATCGACCTCATCGCCCTCGGCAGCTACGGCTCGGGGACGACAAGTTCGCGATCGGATGTCGACATCCTGATGCTCGTCGCGTCGAAGGAAGGTCACCCTCAGGCGGAAGCCCATGGGCAGGAGATCCTCGCGTTGATCGACCTGCTCCACCGGCTCGGCTCTCCCATCAAAGCGGATCTCCGGCTCCGGCCCGAAGGGGGGAAGGGGCTGCTGGTCCGGACCTACGAGGGTTTCCGGGCCTACGACGCCCACGGCATGGAGATGTGGGAGCGGTTCGCTCTAGGCCAGTCGCGGCTCGTCAAGGGCGACCCGATGGCGCTGGAGTTGGTCCACGACGCCGCCTACACGACTCCCCTGACCCCAGAGCGGCTTCGGGAGCTCACCAAAATGAAGAAGCGGATCGAGAACGAGCGCGTTCCCGCGCCGTTTGCCAAGCGTCATGTTAAACTCGGTGCGGGCGGCTTGAACGACATCGAATGGCTCGTCCACCTGCACGAGATGCGTTACCCGAGCGCGACCCAGGCCGGATCGACTTCTGATATGCCGACAAGGATTCGAAAGCTTGGCCAGGTCCAACTCCTGAACAGCATCGAGGTGGACGTGCTGCTCGAGGCCCTTCGGCACCTGCTGGCCGTTCGCAACTACCTCGACCTCCAAGGCTACGACG
>DASWVS010000089.1:0-4992 GCA_036401135.1 Fimbriimonas sp. | reverse complement strand
CGATGATCGACGAGCTTGTCGACGCCTTCCAAGCGGACGCCTTCCACGTCGGCATGGACGAGGTGTTCATCATCTCGTCGGATGCCTGTCCCCGCTGCAAGGGCGTTCCGACCGCGACGATCTTCGCCGAGGCGGTCAACGACCTGCACAAGCATATCGCGGGGAAGCGGAAGCTGGAAATGATGATGTGGGGCGACCGGTTCCTGGACGGGAAGGCGACGGGGTACGGCGAGTGGGAGGCGGCGACCAACGGCACCCACACGGCGATCGATCGGGTGCCCAAGGACATCGTCATGTGCGACTGGCACTACGAGCGCCGGACGGACTATCCCTCCATCAAGATCTTCGCCGACAAGGGGTTCCGGGTGTGGCCGTCGAGTTGGAAGAACGACGGGGCCGCCGACCTTCTCGCGCTGGCCGGGCGGTCGGCGCCCGGCGGCAAGGTCGTGGGGCACCTGGTGACCACGTGGGGGGCGGTGAAAGCGGAGGACCTGCCGACGTGGCCGGCGTTCGTGAAGCCGATGGAGCTCTGGAAGTGAGGCTCCGGCCCTGTGCAGGGCCGGAGCCCGGGTCGTTCTAGCGGACGCGAAGCGGGCGCATCATCTCGTTGTCCTCGTGCTCGACGATGTGGCAGTGCCACACGAAGAGGCCGGGCAGCGTGAACCTCGCCCGAACCCGGGTGACCTGGCCGGGGTAGGCGATGACGGTGTCCTTCAGGCCGGCTTCGCCGGGCTCGGGGGGCATGATCCCCCCGACGGGCTGCACGGGCGTGACGACCTCCCCCTCTTCGTCCTGCTCGAGGCCTTGTCGGTTCAGGACCTCGAACTGCACCTGGTGTAGGTGGATCGGGTGGGCGTCGGCGGTGAAGTTGTGGATCTCCCAAACCTCGGTTCGACCGAGGATCGGATTCTCGGTGATCCCGTCGCCCCACATCTTGTGCATCGGAACCCCGTTCTGCATCACGCCCAGCATCGCGGCGACCGGGGCATCCACCCCCGGTTCCATCGACATCATCTCGAGGAGCGCGACCTGGCGCACGTTTTTGGCCGGGGGCAGCTTGCGCAATGGCGGAAGCTGCAGGCGCCGTGGCGGGACGGAGGTGTCGACCGACTGGAGCTCGCCGACCCGGAACAGCATCACCTGGCCGGTGGTATCCGGATCCGCGAGGTCGAAGTCCTCATCGGGTTCCCCGCCCGAGAACGGCTCGTCCGGTCCGACGTTCTGAAGGATAATCTCGGTTCCAGGGGCCATTCCGGTGAAGTCCACGATCACGTCGGCCCGCTCCGCCGGGGCCATCAAGAGCCTTTTCCGCTCGACCGGCCTTGGGAGGTACCCGCCCTCCGCCCCGATCTGCCAGAACGCGAGGTTCGGGTCGGAGAGCTTGAGGATCAGGAATCGCGAGTTGCACCCGTTGAGCAGGCGCAGCCGGTAGCGGCGAGGTTCGACGTCGAGGTAGGGCCACGTCTTCCCGTTCGCGAGCATCGTTTCGCCGAAGAACTCGGGGTTCCAGTAGGGGGAGACGTCGGTCTCCGGCATGTAAGGTCCCTCGACGCCGTCGAAGTACGAGCGGCGGTCGGGATAGAAAAGGGAGCCGTCCTCGTTGAACGATCGATCCTGGATCGCGATCGGCACCTCGTAATACCGGGTGCCGGGAGCGTCACCGAGAAACGGCGCCGGGCCGGGGAGGGAACGCGCGACGCGGCTGTCCTTGCCCCCTCGAAGGAGGTAGAAGCCGGCGGGTCCGGCGTACACGTTGAGGCGGGTCATCCCGAGCGCGTGGTCGTGGTACCAGAGGGTGGAGGGCGGTTGGTCGTTCGGGTAGTCGAAGACGGCGGAACCCTGGGCCCAGGAGTGGCCGGTTCGCGCCTCGGCCTGGGCTCGGAAAGTCTCGTACAGGCTCCCGAACGCGGCGAACGACGGCGGGATGTTCGTCGCGGCGGGCAGGTACCAGGCCTCGGGATAGCCGTCGCTGTCGTCGTAGGTGTGGGCGCCGTGCACGTGGGTCACGATCGGGACGGGCCCGGTATAGGGTTCGGGCGTCGTGGCGAAGACGGGGCGCGTGTCGCGGAATGCGGCGCCGCCGGGCGGGTTGGCCCAGTGGAGGGTGGGATCGACCGCGAACAGGTGGGGAAGGTACTCGCCGGAGAGCGGGTTCCGCAGGTCGTTGATCCACTGCACGCGGATCGGCTGGCCGGCGTCGGCATTGATGGTCAGGGACGGATACGCGAAGGTGCCCGGGTGGGCGGCGGAGCCGTAGCCCCATACGGTCGTCGCCGGCAACGGGTGGGGAAGGATCTGTTGCTCGAACTGTCGGACGGCGATCTGATAGAACCGGGCCATGGCGCCGCCCGCCGGCACAACCCCGGCGTACGGCATCTCGCCCGGAATCGGGAGCGGGTCCTGAAATTTGGGTATGGAGTGGGGATCGAGGGTCGAGGCTGTTGCCAGGCCGGCGAGCCCGATCAGCCCCGACGAGAACAAGAAGGGCAGTTTCATACGAATTCTCCTGATCGAATGCAACGAAATTGCCCCCATGTTAACGCGTTCGGCTTGGGCAGGGCCGTCATGGTTTTCTATGACAGGTTTCACAGCAGGATGGGCCGTTTCGGGGAGAGGCTATAATAAAGCCGTCTCGGCGCCGCGCGCAGACCAAAAACGGCCTCGTAGCTCAGTGGATAGAGCGCCTCCGTCCTAAGGAGGGCGTCGGGGGTTCGAGTCCCTCCGAGGCCGCCACTTATTTGATAGCCTTTCTAGGTTCAAACCTGCACAAATCGGAGCCCTTTCCCCGCTCAGGATTTCGATCGGAAAGCGATTTGCGCTGCCAGACGGGAATCTTGTGGACCCAAACTACACCACAACTACACCACAGACATGCAAATGTAGTGCAAAGGCGTGGCTTAAGCGGTGCCGTCTCCGCCTTCTGACTAACCTGTTCCCGTCACCTCTGGCGCGACTTTGCCTGGTGGTGCGCTTTAGCGTTCTGCGCCTTCCAGAGGAGCGCCGGATGGACAAGAAGCGCGGCGGCGCGCTGCGTGTCGAAGGGCAGGACCAGATCAGGCCGGTACTCGCCCCTTTGGAGCCGGTCCACATACTCTCGTTGGCCTTCGGTCAGCTCGAGCATCGGGCTCAGCACCTGCTTGGCTCGCTCGATCAACGTCGTTCGGTCCGGAACATCGGCAAGGCTGAGCACCGGCAGGAGCTTGTTCTTGTAGTCGGCCTCCGTCAAGCGGTTCAAGCGGTCGGCGGTGTAGCTCGCTAGAGGCAACGGCAAGGTGCCGGTGTAGAGCACGAACAGCGCCTTCGCGAGTGGCGATGGCCAGTCTCCTTCCAAGAGCGCGGGGAGGAATCCGGCGTCGAAGACGTCCCGGGCTGCGACGCGGTCGATCAGCGCGCGGAGCTTGCCGGCGATCAGCTCCTCGGTGCAGACCATCTGCACTTCCGGCCGTTCGAGGTCCTTGGGCTGCCAGAGCGGTCGGCGCTGTAGCGGTCCCAGCGGTATGCGGTTGATCCAGCTGATGTCGATCTCGATCTGGTCTTGGCCACCGAGGCTGTTGCGATACCGGAGTAGGAGCTTGGAGCCGCCATGCTCGTCGCGTGGAGAGTCGGCCCGGTAGTCGTAGCTTTCGACGGCCCTTAGGAACGCTTCCAGCACCTCCGGCTTGTCCTTTAGCATCGCCTCGCGGTCGACGGCGCCGACGTAGTTGTAGTCGAGGTCGACCGACAGTCGCCGGATCGGGTCCGCCATCAGGTTGATTGCGGTCCCACCTTTCAGCGCGAGCTTGGTAGCGAGTTCGGGTGCTTGACTCACAGCACCGGCGATCTGACCGAGCCGGATCACCTTCTCGAGCGTCTCCTGGCGAAAACCGCTTTCTTCCGCGAACCGCCGGTAGGATTCGGCGCTGAAGACCACGACGTCTTGGGCGGAAGCTCGGTGCCCCATCCGAGCGGATAGGATTTCGTCAGATGTCAACGTTGCTCTCCTGCTGGCGCGACAGCTCGCGTGGGATCATCAGGTTCCACTCGGAATCCATCACCGAGCCCGACGACCATCGCTCGAGGTAGCTGGGCGAGACCGGCCGTCGAACCCTGAGCTGCTCGAGGAAATCGTCCGTGACATGCCACCTGCCTGGTTCGCGACTCAGGAACCAGCCGACGGCGGCATAGAGCTTGCGCATCTGGAACCGGTCCAGAAGGTCCATTAGAAGGGAAAGGTCCAGACGCCTGAAACCCCCTGCCGACTTCACGAGTTCCTCGATGCCGCCGACGCGCCCGGGGTACCGAAAGCCTTCGACGAGGGCCAGCTCTGGGCGGGTGACCCTCAGGAACACGCCTTTGCGGTCGACCTTGGAGAGCGCGTCCGGGGTCAGCCACCTTGGGCTCTTGATGAGCGTGAAGGTGGCGTGCTGGGTTCGGTAGGTCACGGCTTTCGCCTCCGAGTAGGCGGTGACGCGGTTCCACGCCTGGTTGCTCACGCCGTGGAGGTCGAGCGCGCTGTGCCCGTTGAAGACGCAGTCCGGCCGCAGGGCCTGAAGCACGAGAAAGGGATCGGGCCGGAAGGTATTCGGCTCGGTCCCTGGCGGCACGGAAGCATACACGCCGCGCAACGCTCGCACCACGCGACCCTTCGCCTGCAGCCGCTGCAGACGCTTGATGGTCGCCCGCTCTCCTGGGTACCCGAAGTACCGGTCGGCCGTTTCAAGGGTGAACACGGGCTGTTGGTGAAGAAGCTCCTCCATTAGGCTTTGTCCTTTTCGCCGATCATACCCTTTTAGAGGGCATTTCCGGTGAAACTCGCCAATACGTATGCTATACGTTCTTCACCGAAGTGCCCCACTACCTGGGCACTTCCGGGCACAACGGTAAAGGAACTGCTTGCCATCTCCTGAACTGTGCAGCGGTTACATCCGCGATTAGCAGTCATGTGTCTGCTAGAATAGGGTGTCGTGATCATCTCCGCCAGCCGCAAAACGGACATCCCGGCGTTCTACGGCG
>DASWVS010000088.1:0-5452 GCA_036401135.1 Fimbriimonas sp. | reverse complement strand
CCACGAACGGAAGCATGAAGATCAGGAAGGCGAGCAGCGCGACGATTTCCTCAGGCATCTATCTCGCTCCACCGTTGATGCGTTCCTCGAGCGTCGCAGGCGGCGTCGATCGGGCCTGCAACGCCGTAAGGTTGTCCATGGCGATGGACTGCTGGTAGATGAGCTGCTTCAGCTCCATCACCTCCTGGCGAAGCGCGGCGATCTCGGGGTTGTACTGCTGGGAGGGGTTCCGATGCATGAGCTCCGCCATCTTTCGCTGATGGGTTGTGAGGATCGCCACGATCGGAATCATGAAGATCACGAGCGGGATCAGGAAGGGAAAGATGTCTTTCAGCATCGTCGTGCACCGTTGACTCGGTACGCATAGTATACGAACACCGGGCGCGGGACTAGGCTTCTTTACCCAGCGGCTGCGACCGCTTCGGCGACCGTGAACTTTTGTTCGTAGATCGCGCGCCCGATGATCGCCCCTTCCACGTTCGTCGATGCCAGGAGGTGCACGTCTTCTAGGCGCGATACGCCGCCGCTGGCGACGACGGGGATTTCCAAACCGTCGGCGAAACGCCGAAGCATCGCGACGTTCGGTCCCGAGAGGGCTCCGTCGCGGGCGATGTCTGTCAGGATGAGTCGCCGACAGCCCGCGTCCTGCATCCGGCGAGCCAGGTCGAACGCGTCGATCTCCGACTGGTCGATCCATCCTGCCACCGCCACCTTGCCGTCTCGGGCGTCGATGCCGGCGACCGCTTTCGCTCCAAGTTGCCGGAACGCCCGCTCCGCAAGCTCCGGGTCCCGGACCAGCGCTGTCCCGAAAACCACTCGAGCGCAGCCCTGGTCCAGCAGCTTCTGCGCCGTTTCGATCGTGCGGACGCCGCCGCCGACCTCGACGGGCACCTTCACCGCCCGGAAGATCGCCTGGAGGATCGTCCCGTTCTCGATCACCCCGCTCCGCGCTCCATCCAGATCGACGACATGGATCACGGACGCGCCCTGCTCCTCGAACGAGAGCGCGGTCTCGACTGGGTCGGCGGCGTAGGCAGTCTCCTTCGAGTAGTCGCCGTGGAGAAGCCTGACCGTTCGGCCGGAAAGAAGGTCTATCGAAGGAAGGATCTGCATGGATGGTTTTTCAGGAGGCAGGCAGGTCGACGAAATTCCGGAGCATCCGCAATCCGACCTTTGAGCTCTTCTCGGGGTGGAACTGCGCGGCCCAGACGTTGTCGCGCTGGACGATCGCCGCGAACTCGACCCCATAGGTCGCGGTGGCGGCCACATCCGCGGGGTCGTCGCACACCGTCACCAAGGAGTGGACGAAGTAAACCTGCTCGGACTCTTCCCCTCCCTCGCAGAAACCGTCGTGCCGGCGGTAAGACAAAGGGCTCCAGCCCATGTGCGGGACTTTCAAACCCAGGTCTCCGGGCAGGTAGCGGACCTTGCCTCGAACCAGCCCGAGCCCTTCGTGATGGCCGATCTCCTCGCTCTCCTCGAAAAGAAGCTGCTGCCCAAGACAGATGCCAAGCAGAGGCCTTCCGGACGCGGCGAAGTCTCGAATCGTCTTTCGCAGCGGCGCCAGCCGTTCCATCGCCGCCCCGAAAGCCCCGACCCCGGGGATCACCAGCTTTTTCGCGCGCTCGATGTCGTCGCCGACCCGGCACTCGCCGCCCACGAACTCGATCGCCTTTTGGACCGACCGCAGGTTGCCCATCCCGTAGTCCAGGATCGTGATCAATCGCGCTTGCCCTTCGTGCTCGTCGACCCCCTCCGGTCGCATTTGCGGGTGGCTTCGTGCAGCGCCCGTCCGAACCCCTTGAAGATCGCTTCGCAGATGTGGTGGTCGTTCTCTCCGGCGAGCACCCGGATGTGGAGCGTCATCCCGGCATGGGTCGACAACGCCCGAAAGAATTCCCGGACGCACTCGGTGCTCAGGTCGCCGATCTTGTCGCGCTTGAACGGGGCGTCGAACACGAGGATCCCGCGTCCGCTGACGTCGATCGCAACGAGCGCGAGCGCCTCGTCCATCGGCGTGTGGTTGCTCCCATACCGCGTGATCGGGTCGCTGTTGTCCAGCGCCTGCGCGAGCGCCTGGCCGAGGACGATCCCAACGTCTTCAACGGTGTGGTGGTCGTCGATCTGAAGGTCGCCTTCAGCGGAAATCCCGACGTCCAGCTGCCCGTGGAAGGCGAGCTGCATGATCATGTGGTCCAGGAAGCCGATGCCGGTCGAGATATCGCGGCGGGTTCCGCCGTCGAGGTCGAGCACCACCTGAACGCGCGTCTCCGCCGTCTCGCGGTAAAGCTCGGCATACCGGACGCCGGGAGGGTTCTTCGCCATTCGATGAGGATACCTACGAGCATCGAAATCCCAGGATCCCCCTGGGACTCCGGACGCGACCGCGCCGCTCGTCCCCGATTCCCACCTCACCGCAGACGCTCAAAGATAACGCAATTCTTGCGCTCTTGGAGGCACAAACCGCCTAGGTACAATTCGTAACCGAGCGACAACGGCCAAGCAAAGTCGCCGGCCTTTGCTCGCAAATTAGGAGCACTATCCCAATATGAGCAATAAGCGCGTCTACCTCTTCCGCGAGGGCGACAAGAGCATGCGAGACCTCCTCGGAGGCAAGGGTGCGAACCTTTGCGAGATGACCAACATCGGTCTGCCGGTTCCTCCGGGCTTTACCATCACCACCGAGGTCTGCACCGAGTACTACACGTCCGGCAAGCGGCTTCCGGACGGCCTGATGGACGAGATCAAAGCTGCCGTCGCCGACGTCGAAAGGGAGCTTGGACGCAACTTCGGCGGGACCACCAAACCGCTGCTCTTCTCCGTCCGATCCGGCGCCAAGTTTTCCATGCCCGGCATGATGGACACCGTCCTCAACCTCGGGCTCAACCCCGAAACCATCCAGGCCCTGATCGCGGAGACGAACAACCCGCGCTTCGTGTACGACTCTTACCGCCGCTTTATCATGATGTTCTCGGACGTCGCGTTCGGCATCAGCAAGCACGAGTTCGACATGGACATCTTCGGCGGCTACAAGAAGAAGGTGGGCGCTAAAGTCGACCTCGATTTGGACGCCGACCAGATGAAGGAAGTCTGCGACCTGTTCCTTCAGCACGTTCGCGAGCATGCTGGCCGCGAGTTCCCGACCGATCCCTACGAGCAGATCGCGCTTTCGGTCGAAGCCGTCTTCCGCTCCTGGAACAACGACCGGGCGATCGTGTACCGCCGCACCGAGAAGATCCCCGACGAGATCGGCACCGCCGTCAACGTCCAGGCGATGGTCTACGGCAACGCGGGCGACGACTGCGGCACAGGCGTCGCGTTCACCCGCGACCCGAGCACCGGCGAGAAGGTGATGTTCGGCGAGTACCTGATGAACGCCCAGGGCGAAGACGTCGTCGCCGGCGTTCGCACCCCGGTCCCGATCGCCGAGCTCGAGAAGCAGAACAAGGCCGTCTACGACGAGTTCATCAAGACCTGCGACATTCTCGAGCACCACTACAAGAACATGCAGGACGTGGAGTTCACGATCCAGAACGGCAAGCTGTTCATGCTGCAGTGCCGCGACGGAAAGCGAACCGGCCCGGCTGCGGTCAAGATCGCGGTCGACATGGTCCACGAGGGCCTGATCGAGAAGGAGGTCGCCGTCCAGCGCGTGACCGGCGCCCATCTCGACATGCTGCTCCACCCGCGGATCGATCCGAAGGTGGCCGCTGCGGCGACCCCGCTGGCGAAGGGCCTCCCGGCTTCCCCCGGCGCCGCCGTCGGCAAGATCGTCTTCACCGCCGACCACGCAGCCGAGCTGGGTGGCAAGGGCGAGAAGGTCATCCTCGTTCGCGACGAAACCAACCCCGACGACGTGCACGGCATGCTCGCCGCCCAAGGCGTCCTCACGGCCCGAGGCGGAAAGACCTCGCACGCGGCGGTCGTCGCCCGCGGCTTCGGCATCCCTTGCGTCGCTGGCGCCGAGATGATCCACGTCGATGAGGAGAACCTCGTCCTTCGCGTCGGCGACAAGGTCATCAAGGAGTTCGAGGTCGTGACGATGGACGGCTCCGAGGGGACCGTCTTTGAGGGCGCCCTGCAGCTGATCGCCCCCGAGGTCCACGGCGACTTCGAGGAGCTGATGAGCTGGGCAGACCAGTTCCGAACCCTCAAGGTCCGCACCAACGCGGACAACCCCCGCGACGCCAAGCAAGCGGTCGAGTTCGGCGCCGAGGGTATCGGCCTGTGCCGAACCGAGCATATGTTCTTCGAGCAGGATCGGCTTCCGATCGTGCAGGAGATGATCCTCACCAAGGACGAATCGGTCCGACAGGCGGCGCTCGACAAGCTCCAGGTCGTCCAGCAGGGCGACTTCGAGGGCATCTTCGAGGCGATGGACGGCCGGCCGGTCACCATCCGGCTCATCGACCCGCCGCTCCACGAGTTCCTTCCGAACCACGAGGCGCTGCTGGTCGAAGTCACCGAACTCCGGACGAAGAAGGCCCTCGGCCAATCGATCGACGAAGCCCAGCTCTCGAAGCAGGAAGCGATGCTCCACCTGGTCGAGCAGATGCGCGAGTCGAACCCGATGCTCGGTCTGCGCGGCGTGCGCCTCAGCGTGGTCTTCCCCGGCCTCGTCGTGATGCAGACCCGGGCGATCCTGCAGGCAGCCGCCAAGCTCATCAAGGGCGGCAAGAAAGCGCTCCCCGAGATCATGATCCCGCTGGTCGGGACCGTGAACGAGCTCAAGCTGATCCAGGGCCAGCTCGAGGACACGGCGAAGAAGGTCGTCGCCGAGCAGGGGGTCGACATCCCCTACCAGTTCGGAACGATGATCGAGATCCCTCGCGCGGCGCTGACGGCCGCCGAGATCGCCGAGTATGCGCAGTTCTTCAGCTTCGGCACGAACGACCTCACCCAGATGACGTTCGGCTATAGCCGGGACGACGCCGAGGCGAAGTTCCTCGGGCGGTACGTCGATCTGAAGATCCTGCCGTACAACGTGTTCGAGACGATCGACTTCGCCGGCGTCGGCAAGCTGATGGACATCGCGGTGAAGGATGGCCGGTCGACCCGGTCGGACCTCAAGTGCGGCATCTGCGGCGAGCACGGCGGCGATCCGGACAGCGTGAAGTTCTGCCACAAGATCGGCCTGAACTACGTGTCCTGTTCCCCGTTCCGCGTGCCGATCGCGCGCCTCGCGGCGGCGCAGGCGGCCCTCGAGGAGAAGGTCAAGGTCACGCTCGACAAGTAGAGCGCGAGAGCTCACTTGGGGGGAGGCTCGGAGCCGTTCGGCTCCGAGCCTCCCCTTTTTTCATGGCCGGAGAAACCGCATGCACCACCATCACGCGAATGAAAACGCCCATGCCTTGAGGCTCCTCGACGGGGTGGGATACCGTCTGGTGTCACCGATAATGGAGCCCTTGTGTCGATGGTGGGGATGAGGGCGGTCCCTACCCCCGCCCAAGAT
>DASWVS010000087.1:0-3194 GCA_036401135.1 Fimbriimonas sp. | reverse complement strand
GCTCGAACTCGCGAAGAAAGCCCCTCAGTTCCGCCCGGTGCGCGGCGACACGGAGGAGAAAGCCGGGGACGCCTTCCTCTACCGCGAACCCGATGGAACGGCGTACGTTGCCGCTTTCAACTTCAGCAAGACCGACGCCGCCGTCCGCGTGCTGCCGATGAAGCGCCTGGGGCTCCCGGCGGGCAGGTGGAAGCTCAGAGACCTCTGGACGGGAGAGGAACGGAGCGTCGAGGGGGACCTCGAACTGCGGCTCCCGCCGACCGACTGCGCGCTCGTGCGGCTCACGAGGGCCAGGTGACGGCACAGAACCGACGGGACCTCGTCGGCCTGGGATTCATCGCCCCCTGGCTGATCGGGTTCCTCACCTTCACGGCGTGGCCCTTCCTGAGGAGCATCCAGCTCTCGTTCACGCGCTACGACATCGTTCGGCCGCCGCGCTGGGTGGGAGTCGCGAACTACGAGAGCCTGCTCACGAACGACCAGGTTTTCCGCGCCGCCGCATGGGTCACGCTCAAGTTCGCGCTGATCTCGGTGCCCTTGGGCATCGTCGCGGGCGTCATCCTGGCACTGCTCCTGAACGCCAAGGTGGCCGGCATCTCGGTCTACCGCACCGTGTTCTTCCTGCCGTCGATCGTGCCGACCGTCGCGACGACCGCCATTTTCATGTGGATCCTGAACCCGCAGATCGGGTTGGTGAACGGCCTGCTCGGCAAGGTGGGAGTGGTCGGCCCGGCGTGGCTGAACGATCCCAAATGGGCGCTTTGGAGCCTGATGTTCATGGGCCTCTGGGGCGTGGGCAACAGCATGGTGATCTATCTCGCCGGGTTGAAGGACATCCCCCAGTACCTTTACGAGGCGGCGATTGTCGACGGGGCGAGCCCCGCCAAGCGGCTCGCAAAGATAACCCTTCCGATGCTCACCCCCGTGATCTTCTTCAACCTCGTGATGGGGGTCATCGGCTCCCTGCAGTACTTCACCCAGGCGTACATCATGACCGGAGGCGGCCCCGGGGATTCGACCCGCTTCTACGCGCTGTACCTGTTCGACCGGGCTTGGCGGTACGCCGACATGGGCTATGCGAGCGCGATGGCATGGATCCTCTTCCTGGCGATCGTCGTGCTGACCTCCGTCGTCTTCGGGACCCAGAAAAGGTGGGTGCACTATGGCGGCTAAGGCATATCGACCCACCGTCTCACCGGTGAACCAACCCACCGACCCCCGGAGCTCCGCGTGCGCATAGTCCGCTATCTCGCCCTCGCGGCCGTTGCCCTCTTCGCCGTCTGGCTCTTCGCCAAGCCGCCCCAGAAGGCGACCGACGTGGCGATGCAGCGGTACCCCGACCGCATTCCCGTCCGCTTCTGGCATATGTGGTCCGCCGAGTGGAAGGTCGTGGTCGATCGCATCGTCGACCGGTACAACCAGAGCCAGGACAAGTACGAGGTCATCGCTCTGTCCGTGCCGGGCAGCGCGGACACGAAGTTCCTCCTCGGTGCGATGGGAGGAGACCCGCCGGACGTGATGGCGCAGTGGAATCCGGTGATCCCGACGTGGGCGGACGGAGGGCTCCTGGCGCCGTTCGAGGACATCATGACGCCGGACGAGCGGGAGCGGTTCGAAACCGAGTCGTATCCGATCGTCAAGCGCGTGGGCCAGTACAAGGGCAAGACCTACGGCTTCCCGATCGGCCTGCAGGTCCGGGGCGTCTTCTACCTCCCCGAGGCCTTCCGCGAGGCGGGGATCAAGGAGTTTCCGAAGACCTGGGAGGAGCTGGTCGCCGTGAGCGAAGGGCTCACGAAGCGCGACGCGAACGGAAACATCACCCGTCTCGGCCTCCTGCCCATGAACTGGCACGAGGGGTCGTACCTGTTCGGCGGAGGGATGTACGACTTCGAATCCCAGAAGTTGAGCCTCGACCATCCTCGGAACCTCACCGCCCTCGAGCATCTCGTCGCGCTCCGGCAGCGGGACGGGTACGACGCGGTGAACCGGTTCCAGTCCGGACTCAACACGTCCTCGTTCGCCGGCGGCTGGCCTTTCATCGGCAAAGCCTACGCGATGGCGGTCGACGGGCCTTGGCGCGTTCAGCAGATCGCCCAGTTCGCGCCGGACCTCGAGTATGCGACCGCCCTCATTCCGGCTCCCGAAGGCGGCGTCCCCGGCGCGGGGCTCGGTGGCGGCAACTTCATGATCATCCCGAGGTCGGCGAAGCAAAAGCAGGGCGCGTGGGAATTCGTCAAGTTCTGGTCCGGGATGGAGAAGCCGGAGCGCGCCGCCGAGTTCTACGTCTGGGGAGGCTGGTGCCCCCCGAACGACGGCGTCGCGAACGCCCTGATCTACCGAGAGTACATGCGCAAGTACCCGCAGTTCGCGACCTTTGTGGAAGCGATCAAGAGCCCGAATATCGCCTCCCAGCCGCCGGTCGCGATCCAGGTGTTCGTCAACGACACGGTCGGCAGGGCGGAGGATCGGGCGTTGCGAGGGTTGGTCACTCCGAAGGAGGCGGTCGGCGAGGTCCTGACGTCGGTCGAGCGAGAGGTCGCACGGCGCAAGAGGTTGGGCTACGATGAGTAGAGTCTCCCGGTTCATCACCCATGCCTGCCTGATCTTGCTGGCGATCCCGGCGGCTCTGCCGCTCCTCTGGATGTTCACGACCTCGCTCAAGGCCGACACCGAGGTTTACTCCGGCTCGGGGACGGGCGGATTCGACCTCGCGAACCTGCTTCCCCATGCTCCCGTGTGGACCAACTACCCGAAGGCCCTCTCAACGGTCCCGTTCGAGATCTACCTCCGCAACACCCTCACCCTCTGCGCGATCACGGTGGTCGGCGCGGTGGCGGCGAGCGCGTTCGTGGCGTACGGCTTCGCCCGAATCGACTTCCGCGGGCGTGGCCCGCTGTTCGCCCTTCTCATCGCCACGATGGCGCTGCCGGGCCAGGTCACGATGATCCCGGTCTTCGAGCTTTACCGATCGATGGGTTGGTACGGCACCTACCTGCCGCTGACCATCCCCGCGTTCGCAGGCTCGGCGTTCTATATCTTCCTCCTCACCCAGTTCTTCCGCACCCTTCCCGAGGAGATCGCGGAGTCGGCGCGGATCGACGGCGCGGGCGAGCTTCGGATCTTCTCCCAGATCGTCCTGCCCCTGGCCAAGCCTGCGCTCGCGACCTGCGCGCTCTTCCAGTTCCTGGGAACCT
>DASWVS010000086.1:0-4419 GCA_036401135.1 Fimbriimonas sp. | reverse complement strand
GTTACGACCAGGCTCAAAGCGGGTGCCTCAGCAGGTTGATGAGGTATCGCCCGTAGTCGTTTTTCAAGAGCGGTTTGGCGAGGTCCTCGAGATCCTCGGCGGAGATCCAGCCCTGGCGGAACGCGATCTCCTCGAGGCACGCGATCATCAGGCCTTGCCTCTGCTCGACCGCCTCGACGAAGTTGGCGGCGGCCAGCATCGAGTGGTGCGAGCCGGTGTCGAGCCAAGCGAAACCCCGGTTCAGGATCTCGACCCGCAGCGACCCCTCCTCGAGATAGAGCCGGTTCAAGTCGGTGATCTCGAGCTCCCCGCGCTTGGACGGGCGCAGCGACCGTGCTTTCGCCACCACCGTCGAATCGTAGAAGTAGAGGCCGGTGACGGCGAACCGCGACTTCGGCTCTGCCGGCTTCTCCTCCAGGCTGATGGCCTTGCCGCTGCCGTCGAACTCGACCACGCCGTACTGCGAAGGGTCCTCGACCGGGTACGCGAAAACCGTCGCCCCCTTCTCATGTTGGGCAGCGCGCTGCAGCAGATCCGACAGGCCGCTTCCGTAAAAGATGTTGTCCCCCAGCACGAGCGCGCTGGGGTCGCCGCCCACGAACTCCTCGCCGATCAGGAACGCCTGTGCCAACCCTTCGGGCTGGGGCTGGGTGGCGTACTCGATCTCGATCCCCCACCGACTCCCGTCGTCCAGCAGCCGCCGAAAGGCCTCCTGGTCGTGGGGCGTGGTGATCACGAGGACCTTCCGGATCCCTGCCAGCATCAGCACGCTGAGCGGGTAGTAGATCATCGGCTTGTTGTAGATCGGAACGAGCTGCTTGCTCGCGGCCAGGGTGACGGGATAGAGCCTCGTGCCGGACCCCCCAGCCAGGATGATGCCTTTCTCGACCATCGCTATGCCCTCGCCTCGTAGTTCCTTTCGATCCAGTTTCGATAGGCGCCCGTCCGCACTGCCTCGACCCACGCCGGGTTCGACAAATACCACCGAACCGTGTCCCGCAACCCGTCCTCGAAGCTGTGCCTGGGCTCCCAACCCAACTCGTGGCGGATCTTGGAGGCGTCGATCGCATAGCGGAAGTCATGGCCAGGACGATCCTTCACATAGGTGATCTGCGCCTCCAGGTCCTGCACCGGCGCGCCCGTCTCCAGAGCCACCGCGCCGCAGATCGCTCGCACGACCTCCAGATTCCGCCTCTCGCTGTTCCCCCCGATGTTGTACGTCTCGCCCACCCGTCCGCGCTCGACGACCGCCATGATCGCCTCACAATGGTCGTTCACATACAGCCAGTCGCGCACGTTCCGCCCCTCGCCGTACACCGGCAGCGGTTTTCCGTCGACCGCGTTCAGGATCATCAGGGGGATCAGCTTTTCCGGAAACTGGCGCGGCCCATAATTGTTCGAACAGTTCGTCACCTTGACCGGCAAGCCATAGGTCCGGTGGTAGGCGCGCACGAGGTGGTCGCTCCCGGCCTTGCTTGCCGAATACGGGCTGCTCGGGTCGTAGGGAGTTGTCTCGGTAAACGCCCCCTCGTCCCCCAGCGTGCCGTAGACCTCATCCGTCGAGACGTGGTGGAACAGCTTTGAACCGTCGGTCCCCCACGAGGCGCGGCAAGCCTCGAGGAGGTTGAGCGTCCCTAGGACGTTGGTTTCGAGAAAGTCGCGAGGTCCATGGATGCTGCGGTCCACGTGGCTCTCCGCGGCGAAATGGACCACTATATCCGGCTCGAACTCCCGGAACACCCCGTCAACCGCCGCCTGGTCGCGGATGTCGATCCGTCGAAAAGCATAGTTGGACAAACCGTCGATGGACGCCAGGTTCAGCGGGTTCGCCGCGTAGGTCAGCGCATCGATGTTCACGAAGCGCAGGTCGGGGCGCACCGGTACGAAGAGGTTCAGAAAGGCGGACCCGATAAACCCCGCGCCGCCCGTGACAAGGATGGTCTTCATCGGACTGGGTGCCTCGCCGTTGCGTTCGAAGCAATCCGTAAGTTACCCGCATCGAACGGAGGCCGACTCCGGGAGAGCGAAGCACGAGATCCTGATTCGGTAATATCTAGGCCCCCCGCTGGGTTCGTTCGTGAGAGGATTATGAAGGTTGCAGTCATTGGTACGGGCTATGTGGGTTTGGTGACAGGGGTTGTTCTCGCAGAGCTCGGTAACGACGTCGTCTGCGTCGACAAGGACGTCGAGAAAGTAGAGAAACTGCGCCGGGGCCAGCCGACGATCTATGAGCCGGGACTTGAGGAGATGCTTCGGCGGGTGCTGGAAGACGAGCACCTCGTCATCAGCCAGGATATCCAGGACGCCGCCCGAAAGAGCGAGCTTGTTTTCATCGCGGTGGGGACCCCTCCCGGAGAAGACGGAACGCCGGACCTGACCGCCGTCCGGGCGGTCGCGAACGAGCTGGCGAAGGCGATCGACAAGCCCACGGTGATCGTGAACAAGAGCACCGTGCCGGTAGGAAGCGGCGATATGGTGTCCGAGATCCTCCGATCGCATGGGGTCGCCGACGATCTTTTCGATGTCGTGAGCAACCCGGAGTTCCTCCGCGAAGGGAGCGCGATCCAAGACACGCTGCATCCGGATCGCATCGTCATCGGCGCCAAGCGAAGGGAAGCCGCGGTCAAGCTCGTCGAGCTTTACGCGCCGCTCGAGAGACCGATGATCATCACCGACGTCAGCAGCGCGGAGTTGATCAAGTACGCGAGCAACTCCTTCCTCGCGATGAAGATCTCGTTCATCAACGCGGTCTCGCGCCTTTGCGAAACGTGTGGCGCCAACGTCGCCGACGTGGCGAAAGGCCTCGGGAGCGACGCCCGGATCGGCCCCCAATTCCTACAGGCCGGCCTCGGCTGGGGCGGCTCCTGCTTCCCGAAAGACGTCCAGGGCCTCATCAAGGTCAGCGAAAAGCTGGGCTACGACTTCGAGCTTCTCAAGTCCGTCGTCAAGATCAACGAGGAGCAGACCCGGCATTTCCTCGGCCGCCTCGAGCGGCGGCTGGGAGGGTTCGCCGGCAAGACGATCGGCCTGCTCGGAGTCGCGTTCAAGCCGAACACCGACGACATCCGCGACGCGAAGAGCCTGATCATCATCGAGGAGGTCCTTCGAAAGGGGGGCGAGATCCGGGCTTACGATCCCGAGGCGTGCGACGCCGTCAAGGAGCTCTACCCGCAGGTGCAGTGCATCGAGGGCGTCTACGAGGTGGGTGTCGGAGCCGATGCGCTGATCCTCGTCACGGAGTGGAACGAGTTCAGGCACCTCGACCTCGAGAGGCTCGGCGCCCCCATGTGCAGCCGGATCCTCTTCGACGGACGAAGGGTCTACAAGCGCGAGCTGGTGGAGAAGGCGGGCTTCGAGTACTTCACCGTCGGCAGCTAGGCTACTCGAACAGAGATCCTTGGGCTTGAGCCTCGGCTTCGCCCGCGGCAGTGCAGACGAGAATGCTGGACGGCACCGGAGCCAGAAGAGCGCTGAGTTCGCCTGTTTCCCGGATCGCCGGATCGAGCCACCGGTCGTATTGATCCGGCGTGAGGATCGCGGGCATACGGTCGTGGAACGGCTGCACCGCCTCGTTCGGAACGGTGGTCACCATCGTGTAGGTCCGGAGGTTCTCCTGCTCGGGGTGCCAGGTTTCCCATAGACCGGCGAACGCGAAGATCGGCGTGTCCTTGACCGTGAACAGGTGCCGCACGCCGTTCTTCCACTCGAAGAACCCGTTCGCAGGGATCAGACATCGCCGGGCGCGGTACGCGCCCCGAAAGGCAGGCTTCTCGGCGAGCGTCTCCGCCCGCGCGTTGAAGAGCCGCGACCCGATCTTCGCGTCTTCAGCCCAGGAAGGCACCAGGCCCCACCTCGCCACCCGAACCTTGCGCTCGCCCTCCTCGCGCACCACGATCGGAGCCGGGTCGGTCGGCCGCACGTCCTCCTTGGGGTCGAAAAGCTCGGCAAGGTCGGCGTCGAAAACGCGGGCGACGTCTTTGGGCCGCAGGGCGATCGAGGGATAGCGTGCGCACATGGTCTTCTCCTATAGATACGGATTCTTTCTGATTTCGATTGAATAAGTAGTCGAATGTCTACTATTATAAAGGAAGAACGGGAGATTCGGTTGGGAATGGAGCGCATGGTAGAAGGGATCGATACGAACGTCTCTGTGCTCGCGCTATGGCGGGAGGCCGGCCAGTGGTGGTTGAACGAGCCGCCTCTGGAAGTCTGCCGCTTCGTCGACGCCAAGGGTGCGTGGCGCGAAATGGTCCACCCGATGCCTCCCTACGGCGCCGAGTCCGCGTTGCCCAAGCGGGAAGGAAAGATCCGGAACGAGAAGTGGAACGCCGCCTACGGCGCGCTGCCTCCGTGGTACTACGAGCGTCGGGATCAGGAGAAGCAGCGACTCGAAACCTCCTGGTCCGTCAACGTACGGGG
>DASWVS010000085.1:0-3201 GCA_036401135.1 Fimbriimonas sp. | reverse complement strand
GGATCGCGATGATCGCGATGACGACAAGCAGTTCAATAAGCGTAAAGGCTTTTTTCATGACAGTACTCTTCGATGAGTGCGTGGAACGCCCGTGGACTCTCTTACGTCGAGGCCACAGGTATAGATGGATGAGACCGTGGGCGACGAGGTCGTGCCTTCGCGATGCTCACGGATGATACGGAGGAGATGGGTGGTGGCGGTGTACGCCATGTATTCCACCGGCTGATTGACAGAAGTTAGGCGTGGCTTGGTCAGTTCACAAAACGAGGAGGAGTCGAAGCCCACGATGGAGACGTCTCCCGGAACGGCGACGCCGTTGCGCTGGCAGCCCTGCAGGACCTGGCCCGCGAGCGTGTCGCTGAAGCAGACGAGCGCGGTGTGGGGAGCGTCGTCTTTCGCATAGGCCGAAACCTCCTCGCAACCCTCGTCCCAAACGAGCGTCGTCGAGCAGAGGTCGGCCGCCTGGCATGCCGTGACAAAGGCGTCCCGCCTCGCCCGCCCTTCCGCCGTGTGCTCGTTGACCGGGTCGATCACGAACGCCAGACGTTCGTGGCCGAGGCTCCTCAGGTGGCGGACGACCAGACGCATCGCGTCCTCGTTGTCGGCGCAGAAGGCAGGGAGCCCGGGGACCGATCCCGGCGGCGCGTGCATCATCACGACCGGCACGCTCGACCGCTGGATCGCCTCGACCGACACCTCGTCGAAATCGGGGCGGCACCAGAGGACTCCGTCGAAGCGCCCGTCCGAGATCGAGCCCGCCTGTCCGTCGACGATGAGTTTCGGACAGAGGGCGAGCGTGTACCCGGCGGGGAAGAGCGCGGCCATGACGCCGTTCAGTAGCTGCGGGTAATACGGATGGTCGTCGCCGAACCGGTCGAAGTGCTGGAAGACCACTCCGATCATATTCGTCTTCCGGTTGCGCAGCGACCGGGCGAGACTGTTCGGCTCGTAGTTCAGGTCACGGGCGATCCGACGGATCGCCTCCGCTTTCTCGGCGCTGACCTTGACGTTTCGGCCGGTGCCGTTCAGCACCGCCGAGACCGCCATGGCCGACACCCCCGCCGCCTCCGCAACGTCGCGAATCGTGGTCTTCATAGATTTACGGATAAATCCAAAGCCATGATACAACGCTTTTGTCCTGGTGAGGGGCCATTTCTGCGCCGGCGTTCGGGGGCTGCGATCAGCGATTCCGGTCCAGGTAGCGGCTGGCGAACGTGAGGAACTTGGGCCAGTTCGGTCCGTTCGTATGGCCCCCGTGGTGCTGGCT
This sequence comes from Fimbriimonas sp., assembly GCA_036401135.1. Lineage (GTDB taxonomy): Bacteria > Armatimonadota > Fimbriimonadia > Fimbriimonadales > Fimbriimonadaceae > Fimbriimonas. Next base: position 1,934 of record DASWVS010000085.1, on the reverse strand, counting down.
GAAGGCCAGGTCTCCCTCGACCAGGGGCGTCCCTTCCGGAGGCATCTCCGTCGTTCGCAACCCCTTCGCCCCCAGCAGCCGGTACACGGGCGAAGCCAGGGCGGTCGCGAGAAACGTTCCCCGCGAGTCGATCCAGATCCCTTCGACATTCGGCGAGCCGACTCCGACGAACACCGGACGCGGAGCGCAGAGCGCAACGAGGTGATGGGCATCGACGGGCAGGTCGCCGGGTGTGAGCGGGCCCGCGTATTTCAGGTAGTTGCCGGCCATCCAGTGGTACTCGCCTGAAGAAGCCACGTTCTCGACGGTCTCCCCCGAGTTGCGACGCCAGATCTTGACTCCTCCCTGGCCGGAGGAGCCGACGAAGGCGATGGCAAGCCGCGGCTCGTAGGCCATCGCCACGATCGCCGCCTTCCCGTATCTCGAAAGGCCCTCGATCCCCACCCGCTTGGCATCGATCGCCCTGTCGGTCTCAAAGTAGTCGATCGCCCGGCTTGCACCCCACGCCCATGCCTTCAGCGCGCCCCACTGGTCCGGTTTCCTCGGCTGCCCTTTGTTCGCCAGCCCGATGATCCCTTTGGTGAGCCCGCCGCCGTTGTCGGCCTGAATGCTGCTCGGGTCGAGTTCGGCATAGCCCCAGCCTTTCGCCAGAACCTGCTGCTGCCACGTCGGCCCGGGCGGCGGTCGCATTCCGCGAAAAGCGGGAAAGCTGAACTCCAACATTACGGGGACCGGCTTCCTCGCACCGGCCGGGGTGCTGAGGCTCATCCGAAGGTCGACCTTCGCGTGGGGATACGACGTATTGTCGACGTGACCGACCAGTTGCTTGGTCACGATCGGCACCGTCCCGTTGGACTCGTTCTCGACCTTGACGACCTCCCACTTCACCTTCGGGAGCCGCCTCGGCGTCCGCCCGTACACTTCCCGGTCGAGTTCCTCGAAGATCTCTTTTCGCCTACGCTGCCAATCGGTAGCCGTTCGCACGGGTTGGCCGTTTCGGAAGGTCAGGACGTCGGGGAGGTTCGGGTAAGGGTTCGCCTTCGACTCGTCGGTGTTCGCGTAGTTCGGCGCCTTGGGATCCATCCCGTTCACCCCGGGCCGTAGGGAGGCGATGCCGAGTTCCCGAAGGAGCCGTCGGTGGTCCTCGTCGGCAGACAGTTTGACCGGGGGCGGCAGCTGCAGCACGGCCATCAAGAGCAGCGGCATCATTTACCCGTATATTAACAGGGCCTGCTCGCAATGCGCTTTTCATGACCAATCTCGCCGCTCATGTCGATACGATGCAACTCAAGAGCTGCGTCACCCTCGCCGAACGGCAAGCCCGCTCCTAGCCGCGACGCCGCTACGACCTTGGACCTAGCGCTGCCGTCGGTGCTCCTATAATCCTCGCTTCGTAAGCCGCTTTTGCAGTGGTTTTGGAGAGGATCTTTTTTATGAACTTACGAACAACGATCGATCGTGCCTGCGGCATCGCCCTGGCGTCGGCGCTGGTTTCCGCCGCCGCCGCAGGGCCCTGGACGATCACGCCCCTCGACGGCGGGCTTGCGAGCGAGGCTCGCGACATCAACGACCGTGGAGACATCGTCGGCAACGTCGTCACCGAGGAGATGGAACTGCGGGCCGCGATGTGGAACCGTTTTGGCGGCTGGCTCCTTCCGGCCCTGGGCGTGCAGTCGCAGGCCTACCGCGTCAACAACAGCGGGCAGACGGTCGGCTTCGCGATCATCGAGGAGCCGAGGAGCTGGAACGGCTACGCGGCTCGGGCCGTGTTCTGGGACGCCGGGAAGGCCACGCTGATTCCGACGCTCGGCGGGTTGGAGAACTTCGCCTACGGGATCAACGACCACGGCGTCGTCGCCGGACATTCCTACGCGCCTTTCGGCTCCCGCGCGTTCACCTGGTCCCGGCAGGGCGGCCTCGTCGACAAGCGCAAC
>DASWVS010000084.1:0-15341 GCA_036401135.1 Fimbriimonas sp. | reverse complement strand
CAGGCTTTGTCGACCACCCAAAGCTCGCCGCCGGAGGCTTCGGCGAGGCGCTGCGCGTGGGAGTGCTGGATGAGGTCGTCGTCGGAGCCCTGGATCACGAGCGAGGGCCGTCCCCGCCACTTCCGTGCCGAATCGAGAGGGACGACCTCTTCGGCTCTCGTGCCGCTCATCGAACTCGCGAACCAGACGACCGGGCGGAACAGGACGCTCCCATAGGGCAATCGGCGGTCGAAGAACCGGTTCATCGCTTCGTCGAACCGGGCGTAGGCGCCTTCGGTCACCACGCCGTCGACGCCAGGCTCGATCTCGGACGCAAGCCAGGCCGCCGCCCCTCCCATCGAGAGGCCGACGAGTACCACCTTCGGCGGCTCGCCGTACTGCGTCCTCGCCCACTCCACCGTCTGGGCGATCGTCCTCGCCTCCTTCGCGCCAAAGCCGATCGTCGGGTCGGGATGTGCGTCCTGACCCGGCATCGCGGGGGCGACGCAGTCGTAGCCTCGCTCGTGCAGCCCGAGCATGAGGTCGCTCCAGGTGTCCCTCGCTCCGCCGAGCCCGTGGGACATGACGAACAAAACCTTGCCCGAGCCGAACCGGGGCGTCGTCCAAACGGGGGTCCCGTTCGCCGACCTCTCCTCCAGCGGAGGCATCGCCACAGGAATGCGCCGGATCGGGCTGAGGTAGCCCTTCGCCATTACGAAGCAGAGGGCGAGGTACATTCCGGCGCCGATCAAAAGGTACAGAGCCAACCTTCGGTTCCTGGAGCGAAGCATGCGGTGATAAGGCGATTCTACGACGAAACGCTCGTCCTCTCGGGTCCCGATCGACTCCGACCGCTCCGCGCCCTCTCGACCGAGAAAAGCCCTACGCGACCGACTTCTCCGCCGCTTCGACGCAGTTCGCCAGGAGGCTGGCGACGGTCATCGGTCCGACGCCGCCGGGAACGGGGGTGATCCAGGATGCGACCTCGGCGGCCGACTCGAACTCCACGTCCCCCACATCCGCTTTGCGACCCTCGACCTTGTTGTAGCCCGCGTCGATGACGATCGCGCCCGGCTTCACCCAATCGCCCTTGACCATCTCGGCGCGGCCGACCGCGGCGACCAGGATGTCCGCCGTTCGGCAGAGATCGGGCAGGTCCACCGTCCGCGAGTGGGCGACCGTCACCGTCGCATGCCTTTGCAGGAGCATCAGGGCCATCGGCTTGCCGAGGATGACCGAACGGCCGATCACGACCGCGCGCTTGCCTTTGCAGTCGATCCCGTAGTGGTCGAGGATCTTCGTGATGCCCAACGGAGTGGCGCAGCGAAAGCCCGGCAGGTCGGCGACCAGCCTGCCCAGCGAGGCGGGCGTGATCCCGTCGACGTCCTTCTCCGCCCCGAGGGCCATGAGCGCCGCCTGCTCGTCCAGATGCTTCGGCAGCGGGTGCTGGAGCAGGACGCCGTGGACCTCGGGGTTGCGGTTGAGCTCTTCGACCTTCGCGATGAGCTCCTCTTGAGTGGTCTCCTCGGTGGCGTCCCACGACTCGGAGGCCATTCCCGCCATCTCGGCCCACTTCCGCTTCATCTTGACGTACGAGAGCGACGCCGGATCCTGCGCCGCCACCAAGGCGTCCAGACGGGGAACGACGCCTCTTTCCCGAAGCCGCGACACCCGCTCTTTCAACTCTTCACGGACGATTTTTGAGAGGGCGAGACCATCGAGTAACTGGGCTTGGGGCATACGCAGAGCATACCGATTGCGTTGGGCGTATGCTTGAAGGAACCGATGCTTTTGACGCTCTTGCTGGCGACCGAGACGAGCCCGCCGAAGCCCCTCCTCCTGGCGCACTACATGCCGTGGTACGAGAGCAGGCCGGTGAGCGGCCATTGGGGATGGCACTGGACGATGGGCAAACTGGACCCGGACCGGGGCGAAGCTGCCAGCCACTACCGTCCGCTGATGGGCCTCTACGATTCGGGCGACCTCCAGACGATCAACTGCCACCTCTCCCTGATGAAGCTCGCCGGGATCGACGGGATCTTCGTCGACTGGTATGGCGACGTCGACCACTACGACTACGGGATCATCCATCGCAACACGCAGAAGCTGTTCCACGCGACCCGGCGAATGGGAATGAAGTTCGCGCTGGTCTACGAGGATCAGACGGTCCCCCAGCTGATCCGGGGAGGGAAGTTCGCCGAGTCCGACGCCGTTGCCCAAGGGAAGAGGCTTTTCGGCTGGGTTGAGCGGAACTGGTTCCGATCGGCCCACTATCTGAAGCAGGGTGGCAAGCCGGTCCTGCTCGTGTTCGGGCCCCAGTACTACCAGCCCGAACAGTGGCGCGCAATGTTGCCGCAGACGGCCTTCTATACGCTCCACTATCGCCGCGAGCCGGCACTCGGAGCCTATGACTGGCCCTACCCGAGAGAGGCGGGATCGAGGGAAGCCTTCAGGAAGCGCGCTCAGACCATGCCCGCCTTCATCCCCGTCGCATTCCCCCGTTTCCACGACTACTACGCCCAGGCGGGGGTCCACGAATCGTGGGGCCACATCGGCGACGATGGCGGCAAGACCTACGAGCGAACCCTGAAGGAGTCGCTGTCGGCGTCGATGCCGTTCGTGCAGATCGCGACTTGGAACGACTGGGGCGAAGGCACCCAGATCGAACCCTCGAAGGAGTTCGGCTATCGGGACCTGGAGACGACGCAGCGGCTCACGAAATCGCGATTCCGCCCCGCCGACCTGAGGCTGCCGATCCGGCTGTTCGCGCTTCAAAAGAAGCACTACGGGAAGGCGAAGGTTCAGGAACGGCTTGCTGCGATCGGCAGCCTGCTGAACTCGGGCCGAACCTCCGAGGCCGAGCGTCGAGTGGACAAGGCCGAAGCGGAGCTCAGGGCTCGGTGAGCGGCGGAATCTCCTGGTCGCCCGCCCGGAGCTTCCAGATGCCGAACCGCTTCGCCTCGATCGCTTCGTCGGTCCCTTCCTCGACGACCTCCACCTCGATCTGAGGCGCTTGGGTCCGAAAAACCTCTTCCAGCTTCGGAAGCTCTGGATCCGGCGGCGCGTTCTGGGGGTTCCAGCTCGCCTTCGGCGACTCTCGAAGGAGCGCTCCGAGCACCCCGTTCACGAACTTGCCGCTCTCGGCGGTCGAGTACTTCTTGGCGATCTCCACCGCCTCGTTGAGCGTGACGGCGGGGGGGACATAAGGAACGTTCCACATCTCCCACATCGCGACCCGCAGGACGTTTCGGTCGACGGGGGCGAGGCGGGAGTAGTCGTACGCCGGGGTCCTCTGAGCGATCTGGGCATCGATCGCCGCCTTGTCCTGCCAGACGCCGCGCGCCAGCTTGGCCGCGAACTGCTCGAAAAGCTCCCTCACGTTCGCCTCGGACACGGGCGCCTCCGTCTCTTCGGGCCGCTCGCGGAAGATCTCCTCCTGTACGTCCTCCGACTCGAACAGTTCGAAGACCTGGCGTAGCGCGCCCTCGATCGAAAGGCCGGAAGACTCGGCGGTGTGCAGCGCCATCACGGCGCATTCGCGGGCGTATCGGCGGTACGTGAAGAGCGCCGACCTGCTCTCGAACCCCCTCACGCTTCCTCACCGGAAAGGAACGCGGGAACGAAGCCCGTGTCGAACATCCCGCTCTCGTACTCCTTCGTGGCGACCAGCCTCCGCAGGAAGGGGATGTTCGTCGAAACGCCCTCGACCTCGAACTCGTACAGCGCCGCCTGAAGCTTCCGCACCGCCTCGGCCCGATCGTTGCCCCGGACGATGAGTTTGGCGAGCAGGGGATCGTAGAAAGGCGACACCGAGAAGCCGGCGTAGCAGTGCGTCTCCATCCGGACGCCTCGCCCCATCGGCGCGCGCCACCCGGTGATCGGACCCGTCGAAGGCGCGAAGTCCAGGTCCGGGTTCTGAGCTGTCACCCGGGCTTCGATCGCGTGGCCCTGGAGCCGCACGTCGGACTGCCGGATCGGCAGCTTCTCGCCGGACGCCACCTTGAGCATGAGGTGGACCAGATCGATGCCGGTGATCTCCTCGGTCACGGGGTGCTCGACCTGGAGCCTCGTGTTCATCTCGAGGAAGTAGAAGTTGTTGCTCGCGTCGACCAGGTATTCGACCGTTCCCGCATTGGTGTAGCCGACGCTTTGCGCCACTCGGACCGCGGATTCACCCATCGCCTGGCGCACGGCGTCCGGCAGCATCGCGTACGGCGCCTCCTCGAGGATCTTCTGGTGGCGGAGGTTCTGGATCGAACACTCGCGCTCGCCCAGATAGACCATGTTGCCGTGATGGTCTCCGATCACCTGGATCTCCACGTGCCTGGGATTCACAACGAACTTCTCGATGAGGATCTCGCCTGAGCCGAAGCTCGCCTGGGCTTCAGCCTGGGCAGTCTTCCAGAGGCCGGACAGCTCATCGGGCGCTTCCACGCGCCGGATGCCGCGGCCGCCTCCCCCGGCAACCGCCTTCAAAAGTACGGGATAGCCGATCTGCTCCGCGATCTGAAGCGCTTCCGTCTCATTCGGAACGGCGTCTCGGCTGCCGGGGACGACGGGGCAGTTGGAGGCCACCGCCGCATGCTTGGCCTTCGCCTTGTCCCCCATCGCCTCGATCGCTTCCGGAGGCGGGCCGATGAACTCGATGCCGAGGGACCGGAGCGCGGCGGCGAAGTTGGACCGCTCGCTGAAGTATCCGTACCCGGGATGGACCGCCTCCGCCCCCGAGATCTGACACGCCATGAGGATGTTGGCGAGGTTCAGGTAGGAGTCGGTGTTCGAACCCGCGCCCACGCAGATCGCCTGGTCGGCGAGCTTGACGTGCAGGCTCTCCCGGTCGGCTTCGGAGTACACGGCGACGCTCGCGATGCCCATCTCGCGGTAAGCGCGGATGATCCGGCAAGCGATCTCCCCTCGGTTGGCGATCAGGACCTTGTTGAACATCTAGTAATTCTCGTGTCCCGGGTGGGGGCAACTGACGGTACCGGACATCGGGTCGTAGGCGTAGGGCTCTTTGCCGATCGGGCAGGCGCTCATCGAGGCGCCCGAAGGGACCTCCATCAGCGAGGTCGGGAACCGGTCCTCGGACATCTGTACGACCTGGATGGCGGAGCGAAGCTGGCGTAGGTTGCTTCGGCAGACCTCGTCCTCGGCCTGAAGCTTCGAGAGCCCCATCGTGGTGTTGCCCATCTTGTCGGCGCGCGGCGACTCCTTCTTGCCTCCAAGGACGCCGGGTCCGACGTACATGACCGCCGCAAGGATCGCGATGATCACGATGACGATAAGCATCGCCGCCAGCGTCTGGCCCTTACGGCTCATACCGTTCTGACCCTCGCGAGAGGCTGACCGTATTCGACCGGTTGGTCCGGGGCGATCAGCACTTCGATGACCTCGCCGGAGACCTTCGACTCGACGTCGTTGGCGATGCCCAGAGCGGCGATGACCGCGACCACATCTCCCGCCTGGACCGTCTGTCCCACCGCGAGGGGGGTCTTCGACTCGCGGTAGAACCCGACCAGGGTGGCGTTTATGGTCAGGATCTCCGGACCGCCTGCAGGCGTATCGGCCGCGGCGGGAGGCGGCGCGACGATCGGTTTGAGCTTGGCCGTGAAGAAGTCATCTCCGACCGCCAACTCGACCTCGGTGAACCCGTGCTTCCGCGCGACCCTCAGGGAATGGCGCACCAGTCTCAGGTCCAGATCCGGCATGACGGGGAGTTTACCAGTGACAGGAGGAGCCTTTTTCATAGGGTCGAACCGAGCTTGCGAGCGAGGGGAAGGGGGTCGTTCCTCGATGGGAAGCGTCGCGTGTAGGCTACCTCCATCCGATCCAGCGCGTTCCTCCTCGACCGGAAGCTCCTCTCGAGGAGGACGGCGGCGCCGAATAAAGCGGCCGCGGCGACGATCAGGAAGGTGGCCGTCTGATACGCCGCCAGGAACGGAATGAAACCGATGCATGCGAAAGCGGCGGCAAGGCAGAGCCAGCTCCACCAGCGCCGGATCCAGGCGCGGTAGTAGCCGCTCGGATGAGGACGGAGCGGGGGAAGGACCGGCTGCCCTTTCGGTCGCTCGGGTCCTGTTTTCCAGTTGATCAGCCTTTCGGTGAAGACCCGGTCGCGCTGGCCGATCCGCCGGCCCTCGAGGTCCATCGAAACCGGGAGCGGCCGGATCCCGAGGATGTGCCACTCGTCCTGCTCGACCCATCCCAGCCAATGTGCGAGGCTGTCGAAGGTCTTCCGGTCGGGATTCCGCGAATCGAACTCCCGCACGTCCTTGCTCCGAACCGAGAACGAGGTGTGGAGCCCCTCATAGACCAGCCAGCCGTTGACGAAGGTGATGAAACCCGAGTCCTCGCCGTACGGGACGCCGGCCCGATCGAGCGAGATCTCGACCGGGAACTGCTCGACCGGCGAGGGGTGCTGGGCGAGCCGGAGGACCCGGTCGGCAGGGAAGCGTCGCAGAAGCAGATACCCGCCGAAGCTGAAGAACCCGACGAACACGCCCAACGAACTCAGCAGAACAGCCGAGACGAGGGCGCCTCCGAAAACGGGGAAGGCGTACCAGGGGACGCTCCGAACGTTGCGCCAGAGAATGGCCAGGGGCCGCAGATCCTCGGCTTCCTGAATCGACCACTCGGCGTACGACGGGCCCATCGGCTCCCAGTCTACAAAAAAACCGGGACTCAGTGGTCTGTCAACACTGGTCCCGGCTGGAGGGTCTTTGCGCTATTCCTTGCTTCTCGGTCGCTCTGTCATCGCGACTCTCTCATCGTCGAAAGGTTCAACAAGCCCTCCACCCAGTCGGTTCCCGTGTCCTATACAATGTTCGCAAACCTCCTCATGAAGGGCTCTTCGACGCTTTGGGGCTGCCTCGGCATGTTCTGCCTTTTCTGCCTTTTGCCCGTTCTGCTGCTGTACGCCGCGTGCGGCCCTGAGGTCCGGGAGGTGGGCCGTTACCCGTCACCGGACGGCAAGCTGGTTGCGATCGTCGAGGAGTCGAACGGGGACGCAACGACCTCGTACGGATACTTCGTTTACGTGCAGCCGAAACGAATCCTCTTTCCGAGAAAGCAGGTCGCCCTCGTTTACGGCGGGGTCACGGAGGGCGAGTACGGCGTCAAGGTGTCCTGGCCGTCGAGCCACGAACTCGTTGTCCGGTACGACAGGGCGCGATTCAGCGACGTGCGATTCCAGGGGACGCGGATCGCCGGGCGTCGGTTCCGGCTGCGACTTGTGGGCAAGGACGAGCTTCCTTAGCCCATGAGCCCGAGGCTGCCCGGGGAGTAGCCGGCGAAAACTTCGCGGGTGGCGGCTGGTCGAAGCCGATGGCGGGCGACGTCCGCGAGAACATCCCGGTAGTCGGTGGTGACGGGCAGGTCGCCCGGTCCCACCGCCTTTTCCAAACCCTCCCATCTCGCATGCACCCGGCCGCCCCGAACGCCTCCTCCGAGCACGAACATGACGCCGCCATGGCCGTGGTCGGTTCCCAATCCGCTGTTCTCCGCGATGCGCCGCCCGAACTCGCTCATCACGACGACCGTGACCCCGTCCATCCTTCCCCCGAGGTCGGTGTCGAAGGCGGAGAGCGATCTGGCCATGTCGTCGAGCAGCGTCGGCAGCCAACCGGCGGTGGCGGTCCCCTGGGCGACGTGGGTGTCCCAACCGCCCTTGTCGAGGCAGGCGATCTCCAAGCCGATCCCCGCCTTAATCAGTTGGGCGGTCTGGCGAAGCCCTTTGCCGAGGTCGCTTTCCGGGTAAGCGGCGCCGGATTCCGGCCGATAGCCCGAGACGTTCAACCGGTCCATCGCCGAGAGCACGTCGAAGGTTCTCCGGCCGGCTTCGGCGATCTCGTCCTTGCCGGGCGCATAGAGCCGTTCGAGGAGCTTTAGGCTCCGAGGATCGATGTCCAGACGATAGTCCGTAAGAGACTCGAGGGCGACCGAGCCGGTCGCGCCGATAAGGGAACCGGGCATCGTCGAACCAAAGGCGACCGCACGAAGCGGGGAATCGCTGCGTTGTTCGCTCGCCTGCAAATAACGGGCGATCCAGCCGCTGGAGGGGCCCTCTTTCTTCGCCGCGCCTCGCTCCATCGTATCCATCGCTTCGAAGTGGGAGCGGGTTTCGTCTTGCGAGCCGCAGGCATGGACGACGGCCATCCGACCGGACTCGTACAGCGGAAGGAGCGGAGCCAGGGAAGGATGCAGCCCGTAGAACCCGTCCAGCGGGTGAGTCAGCCTGCGTTGGATCGCGAGATTCGGCCGGAGCCGGTAGTAAGTTTCGTCGCCAAAAGGAACGACGAGGGAGAGGCCGTCGGCACCTCCCCGGAGGAAGACGACGACCAGAACGTTGCCGTCGCGTTTCGCCGGGTCGATCGCAAGTTGGGCGATGGCGGGAGTCGCCCAGGCGAGCAGTCCCATCCCCATCCCGACCATGACCCCGCGTCGGGTGACGCCGGCCGCCACGCCGTTCCCCTCGAGTCGTCCGCTACCGTCGCAAGTGTGCCAGTCGTGCATGTTTCCCTACCGCCATTGGAAGCCCGGAGAAGCGATGCACAGCCCCGCCATCGACGCCGCGTCCTGCCCGGAGAGATCGAGGGGGACGCGGTCGTCTCCCATGAGCGCCTGGTAGATCGTTGCCGGGACGAGGCCGTCGGAGAACGAGGTGCCGCGGAGGGCTCCCGCTCCCAGCGCGAAGGCGAACCGCCAGCGGGGGAGCATCGAGCCCGACCAGGCGTCGGTTTCGACAGGGTAGCCGTCCGGCATCGGCCATTGGTAGATCGGTTGGCCCATCGCCTCCAAGTGGTCCTGCAGCGCGTTCCCCGCGTCGGTGGTGGCGTCGAGGGCTCGAAGCGCCGACACGACGAGGTCGAAGGGCCGCTTGAGGATCGGAGGGCCTTCGAGAAGCTCCCGGCTCGTAAGGATAGGACCAAGCATCTCCCGGATCTCGCCCCTCGACTCCCAATATGCCTTCTCGACCTGCGACTCGAGCTTCGGCGACTCCGTTCCGACGAACTTGCGGACGAGCTTTCGGGCAAGGTGGCGCGCGGTGGCGGGATGTGCGCAAACGATCTCGATCACCTTCTCGCCGTCTTCGATCCCTCCGCCGGCAGGGATGCGCGTTCCCAGCACGCGCTTTTCCCCCGCGTCGTGCCGATCGGGATCGAACCGGAACCTGCCCCTCGGGCGCAGGAAACGGTCCTCGACCGTCCAACCCGAGAAGCAGCGGGCGACCTCCATGACGTCATCCTGCGTATAGCCGCCGTCGACGCCGAGCGTATGAAGCTCCATCAGTTCACGGGCGTAGTTCTCGTTCGGCTGGCCTTTTTGGTTCTGCGTGCCGTCGAGGAACGTCAGCATCGCGGGGCTTCGCGCCGATTCGCGGACCATCTCCGGGAACGAGCCCAGAGCGTGGCGACGGACGACCTTCGTTTCGTCCGCGCCTTTGTGCCAGGCGGCGGGCCGCTTTTTGCCGAAGATATTAAGGTGGTCGGTCCAGAACTCGGACATCCGCTCCAGTAAGGGGTTGCGGCCGTAGACGGCGCGCAGGATCGCCGCCTGCTGGAGCTGGGCGAGGATGGTTTCTTCCTTGAGGTCGTGCAGCTCCGCAGGATCCACGCGAAGAACGTCGAGCCGCATCAGCTGCATCATGAGGGCAGCGTCTTCCGGTTCGTCGGCTCTCAGAAGTTGCTCGACCGTCCTTGCATGCCCTTGTTCGCGGTACCGTGCGAGGTTGCCCGGGCGCGGTCCGAACCCCGCGCGGTTGTAGAGCCGCCTGCCCGGCTCTTCCGAGTTGCCCGGGGTTTCGAAATCCTCCGGTTGGGCTTTGGCCGTTGCGCGCGCCGCCAAGGGGGCGCACCCGGCGGCGAGGGCGGTTCCCGCGAGGGCGATCCACTCGCGGCGGCTCAGGTTCACGCGGGCTCCGGGGCGTTGGCGATCTCGGGGGACGGCGGGCGGCGGAACAGCCCTTTGTACCCCGCGCCCACCGATGCGGCCAGGAGGAACGGACCGAAGGCGAACCACCCCAGGACCGGCAGCATCGCGCCACCGATGAGGTACCCGGCGGCGCGCACGAAGGCAGGGTAGGGCGCGAGGCTGGGATCAAGCTCCTGGATCCTGGTCGAAACGATGCGCGCGGTGCCGGCGAGACCCAGGCTTGCCAAGGCGAGCAGGGCGAGCACGACGACCCATCCGAGCAGCTTGGCCGCCGGGCTCGGGCTGGCGAGGAGGACGAAGCCGACGAAGCCCGGGACGAGCGTGAGCCCCAGCCCCAGCCCCAGCGTTTTCCGGCTCGCGCCGGCGAGCGCGGCCTGCGACCGCTCGACAGGTCCGGGGAAGAGCAGGGCCGAGGCGACGGTCATCGCCCAGGAGGTGAGGAACAGGCCCGCGAGCAGGGCTACGATGCCGAAGACGTCGCCGATAGTGAGCATTCGATCCGTCCTTCCGCGCATGGGCGCGGCACCTTTTCAGAATAAGGGTTTCTCATCTGATGGGATGCGCCTCGGGGACTTTGTGCCCCTCCGGCGGTTCTCCGGGTTTCTCATCCGAATCATCCGTCTCATTCGTTTTCGTGCGGCACGGTGCATGCCGTGGCTTGGATCGCACCCTGGCGGAAACCTCACCCCAACCCCTCTCCTTCGAGGAGAGGGGCCCTTTTTCTTCTGTTGGGCGACGTTGGCAGCGTCGACGCTTAATGCGTTCGCGGCGGCTCTGTTTTCGGTTGCCGGACGGGAAGCCTCAGCAGCGGCGCCGTTCCACCCTCGGTTTTCGGTCGTCCGAGGCTGCTGAGGCAACGGCTGCATCCGCGGGTCGGGTTGCGGCTGGGACTGGAGGGTTCGGGACGTCCAGTTTTGCCTATTGCCCTCGCCGGATGGAGGCCGTCGGCTGGGTAGCCGACGGTACACCGGGGCAGACGCCGCCGGGGTCGGCGGCGCCACGGGTCAAACGCCGGCCGGTTCGGGGGCGCCGGCGTAGTCGCCGTTCATGATCTTCTCGAAGGCGCCGCTTTGCACCCAGCGGTCGAGTTCCTGGACCCGGTGCACGGGCATCGGATGTGTGTAGGTGCTGCCCATGATGAGCCACAGGAGCGCCTTGCCGAGCTGGTCGATCGTGCCGACGTCCTGGTAGGCGCGGGCCTGGTTCATGAACTCTTCGCGGCTCTGCTCAGCTCGAAGGCGGTTCGGGCCGGCGGTGAGGGCGATGTTGGCGTCCACACTGACGTCGAGGTCCTGCGACACGAGCAGCCCCGCGCGGTCGGCACTGAGCTCCGCCTGGCGGATCCACTCGTAAAAGGCGATGATCAGCCCGTAGTAGGCGGCATCGCCCAGACCGAGCGTGCGCCGTCCGAGGTACTCGAGGAGCGGGAACAGCACGGCGGCCACATTGATGTAGAGGATGTGCTCCGCCTTGATGTGTCCGAGTTCGTGGCCGATCAGGTGGTAAAGCTCCTCGTCGTTCAGGTTGTCGACGATGCTCGAGCGCAGGGTGATGTAAGGCCGCTCGATGCCTCCCGCCCATGCGTTCGGGAACGGGTTGTTGGTGAGGTACAGCTCCGGCTCGGGCATGTCCAGCACCTTGCAGCTCTCGTGGAGGATGTTATAGAGGGTCGGGTACTGGTTCGGGCCGCAGCGCACCGACATGGACATGTTCATCAGGTACATCCATCGGTCGATGCCCAGTTCGTGGAACTTGCTGATGAGCTGAGGGAGCAGGGGGACGCGCCGAAGCTTGTCGAGAGCCCAGCGGTCTGCGTCGGAGACGAAAGCGTCGGGCTTGATGCCCTTGAAGTGCGTGCGCTCGGCCATTGACCTACTTTACGCCAGTTCCTTCGGCGGGTTGCAGCGAACCGGGACGTTCGGAGCTTTCGCTCCCGAGCGAGGCATCTTCATGCTTCGGAGGGGGGCCGGCGGGCAGAAGCCGGGTGACCGCCAGCGAGATCACGGCGATCGCCGAACCGGCATAGAAGGGAAGTTGGTAGTTCCCCGTCTGCTGCCAGAGGAACGCGCCGCCGAGGGGGACGGTGACGGCGGCGATGTGGTTCATGGTCGTGCCCATCGCGAGGCAAGGACGAAGCTCGTTCGGGCGGACGATGCGGTTCAGGTAGGTCGTGATCCCGACGCCGAAGGTGAAGAGGACGTTGTCGATGATGAAGAGGGCGTAGAGGACGCCGACGACCTTGAAATAGGAGTAGCCGAGGAAGACGAGGATGAGGCCGATGGCGTAGGCGCTGAGCGGCCCTCGCTCGCCGTAACGGTCCACCACCCGGCCCATGGCGGGGGCGGTGATCGAGATCAGGATCGAGTTGACGAACTGGAGAAGCAGCATCCGCTCGACCGGCTGGTGATAGACGGCGATCAGGGTGTAGGAGGCGAAGATGGCGAAGATCTGTCGCCGGCAACCCTCCAGGAAGATCATCAGGTAGTAGAGCCCGTACTCCCGGCGAACCACGAACCTCAGCTCGGTGTGCGACTCGGCGTTCTTCGAGAGCATCCCGCAGAGCGCCGCCGCCGCGAGGATCGAGAGGCCGCCGATCCCGAAGTAAACGTTGTACAGGTTCGGGATGAGGTGGGACAGGACCCACCCGGTGCCGAGAGCGGCGATCGTCGCCGACGCGCCGATGCCGGCCATGCGCCCGAGGTGGCGCCCGCCTTCCTTCCCTTTGGCGAGGGCGAGGATGATCGCGCCGGAGACGGTGGAGTAGAGGTGGAAGCCGACCGACCAGAACATGCTCGCGGCGATCAGGGGCGGGAGCGTGCGGGTCAAGGTCGTCGCCATGATGCCGATCCCCGTGATGGCGAGGCCGAGGGCGGCAACCCGCGACTGGGCGAGCATCATCAGCGAACCGGCGGTCAGCGCGGCCAGTAGCCCGGGGACCTCCCGGAGCGACTCGAGCAGCCCCAGGTCGATCGGTTTGGCCTCGACGACCTCGCGAAGGAAGTTCTGGAAGACCCCGTTGTAGGTGGCGAAACCGTACGAAAACAGGAAGGTGAGGGCGGCGAAGAGCTTCCAGTCGCGCTGGAGCAATCGTTCCTCGCCAGGGGATACCGGGGTCACCCGTAGAGGGTACCGTTCAGGCATGCGCAGTTGCGTGGTCTTGTTGAGCGGCGGACTCGATTCGTCGACCGTACTGGCCCTTGCGCGGAGCGAGGGCTTTCGAGTCCACGCCCTCACCGTCCTTTACGGGCAGCGCCATGCGATCGAGGCCGAGGCTGCCCGCAAGGTGGCCGGATCGATGGGAGTGGCCGAGCACCGGTTCATGAAAGTCGACCTCAATGCCCTCGGCGGGTCGGCGCTCACCGACGACATCGACGTGCCGAAAGACCGGGACGAGGTCGACGACATCCCGGTCACGTACGTTCCCGCGCGGAACACGGTGATGCTGGCGATGGCGCTCGCCTACGCCGAAACGCTCGGAGCCCAGGACATCTTCGTCGGCGTGAACTCGATCGACTACAGCGGCTACCCGGACTGCCGCCCCGAGTTCATCCAGGCGTTCGAACGGCTGGCGAACCTGGCGACGAAGATGGGGGTGGAGGGAAAGCCGATCCGGATCCACGCCCCGCTCATGTCTTGGTCGAAAACCCAGATCATCGAGGAAGGCCTCAAACTCGGCGTCGACTACTCGATCACCCACTCGTGCTACGACCCGACTCCCGAAGGAACGCCCTGCGGACGCTGCGACTCGTGCCGCATCCGGATGAAGGCGTTCGCCTCTCTCGGGCTGAAGGATCCGGCCATGCCGTAAAGACCCGCGATGCCCGAACCGACCCCGAAGCTCAGGATCGCCGAGACTTTCGCCAGCATCCAGGGCGAGGGGATCTACGTCGGCGTCCCCAGCACGTTCATCCGGGTCAGCGGGTGCAACCTGCGTTGCGGCTGGTGCGACACGCCGTACGCTTCCTGGAATCCGGAGGGAGAGTTCTTCACGGTCGAGGAGTTGGCCGACAAGGCGACGGACTTCGGCGTCGGGCACGTCGTCGTCACGGGAGGAGAACCGATGCTGTTCGAGCCGGTCGAGGCGTTGACCCGGCTGCTCGCGCGGCGGGGGCACACGATCACGATCGAGACGGCCGGGACGGTCTACCGGGAGGTCGACTGCGACCTGATGTCGATCAGTCCCAAGTTGCAGAACTCGCTGCCTCCCGCCGATTCCGGCTGGCGAGACCGCCACGACCGGGCGCGGCTGGATATCGACGTCCTGCGGAGGCTGATCCGGACATACCCTTACCAACTCAAGTTCGTGCTCGATCCCGAGGCGGGCGACGACGTCTCGGAGATCGACTCGATCCTGAGCCGGCTCCCGGACGTTCAGCCTCAGCGGGTCCTGCTGATGCCCGAAGGGACGGACTCCGAGACGCTGCTTCGGCGTTCCCGGCTCCTCGTCGGCCTCTGCATGGCGCGCAATTGGCGCCTGACGCCGCGTATGCACGTCGATCTCTTCGGGAACACTAAGGGGACATGAAGCCGTCGCCCGTCCGCGCCCTGGTTCCGACTCTGGCCCTCGCCGTCTGCCTCGGATGCGGCAACGCGGAGATCGAGCCCTTTCTCGGCAAGTGGAACGGCGGCTTCGTCGCCGAGGAAGCCGCCGGCGCGAGCAAGCGCGACAACCTGACCGGCTATCTCCAGGTGTACCGCACCCAGGACCGTTTCGAGCTCTTCCTCCAGGGGGAACAGCAGTCGGTGACGGCCAAAGGGACGTGGAGCGCGGAGAAGAGCCGGATCACCCTGACCGTGCTCGATCTCAAGGTCGACGACGGCGGCGGCGAACAGGGCAGGGACCTTTCGAAGCGTTTCATTCCCGCCGACGACCTCAAGGCCGCCTATACCGGCAAGCTCGCGTTGGACCTCGGCCCCGACAAGCTGCGCCTGAAGGGACTGAAGACGAATGTGGGCGGGCTGGTGGGGGTCCACGAGTTCCAGAAGGTCACCCACAAGTACACGTACTGAGCCGGGTTCGGTTCTTTGTCCCCAACTGCACAAGGAAGTGCGTCGCAAGGCATGCCCCTTATCGAAGATGATAAGGTCGGACCCAAAAGCATGGATGCAACGAGCCTGAATTTGTCAAGATCGACGGTCACGGAGACGGAGGCGGTCCTCCGGGCGCCGGCGGTGCCGCTGGTGACCCACACCCCCTTTTTCAGCGCCTGGTCGCCTTGCGACCAACTCACGGAGGGTTGGTCCCAGCACTGGACCGAATCGAACAACCCGATCTGCGGCCTGTTGAGGATCGACGGTTCGACCTATCGCTTCTCGGGGCGCGAGCAGTGGGACGTGCCCGCGATGCGGCAGATCTCGGTGCGCGTCCATGCCACCCGAACCGAATATGTCTTCGAAGCGGCGGGCATCCGGCTGAAGGCCGAGTTCCTTTC
>DASWVS010000083.1:0-4434 GCA_036401135.1 Fimbriimonas sp. | reverse complement strand
GTGGACGTGGTTGTCGCCTCCGTACCAACCGCGCGTTTCAGGTGAGAACCACCGCGTCAAAACGACCTTCAGCTCGGTCCGCTTGCCGGGCTTGAGCGTCGCCTCGGTCTTCAGGGGGACGTGGTTGGGGCCTGCCTGGATGGATACCTCGACGTTCCCCGGCTTTGCCGGAGTGGCGAACGACCCATCGCTGGCGAACCGGCCGCCCCGATAGAGCCCGCGCCCCGTGGGATCCAGATTCTGGCCCGAGGAGTCGACCACGGCGGCAAAGAAGGCAATAGGGCCCCGGTCGTCGCTGCATCGCACG
This sequence comes from Fimbriimonas sp., assembly GCA_036401135.1. GTDB lineage: Bacteria > Armatimonadota > Fimbriimonadia > Fimbriimonadales > Fimbriimonadaceae > Fimbriimonas. Next base: position 4,127 of record DASWVS010000083.1, on the reverse strand, counting down.
AGAAGTTCCGTCTGCTGGGGGTTCGCAAGGGGGGTCTCGACGACTTCCGCACGGCTTGGAGGAGTTGCGAGGGGTTCGTTTCGGATTTGGGCCACGGTTTGGGACGAGCCTACCATCGCCACCGCCACGACGAACGCGCCGATCACCGGGCACCGCCCGGTAGGAGTCTATTCATGCCGCACATCATGACACGCGCGAAGCACCCGTGTATCCGCGCAGTGGATCTTTACCATTTTGACGGCAAATCCTCGAACCACTAAAGCTTAACATGCAGTTAATCGGGCTCGCCAAACGCTACATGCATGGGCGATAACCAAATAGACCAAACCTTAGAAGACGGGAAGTTCGACGTCCATCCGGTTCTTCAGCCCTCGAGAAATCGTCCTGGCGGTGTCTGCAGGGACAAAAATCACAGGCGGTTGTCATTGAAAATAATGACAACCGATTTCGGGCAAAACTTGTAATAATCTTCCCAGCTTGAGTCTGCACCGGGAACGGGTTCATGCAGGCGGTCCCCATCGGCGCCCACTAGAAACCCGGTCTTCCCTCGTAAGAAGCAAGAAAAAAGCCGCCGCAAAGTCTTCTTCTAAGTCGCAGAAGGTTCGATTCGAGGAATTGCTTAGATAGAAGCAAGAACCTGAGCGGAACCTCATGAGATTTGAGAATATTCTTTGCCATGTACGGAAACGCGATCGACCATCGGTAGATGGAGATCCGAGGTTCTTTAATGAAGAAAGCCTTTACGCTCATTGAGCTTCTCGTCGTTATCGCCATCATTGCCATTCTTGCGGCGATCCTCTTCCCTGTCTTCGCTCAGGCCAAAGCCGCGGCCAAGAAGACCGCCTGTCTCTCCAACACCAAGCAGATCGGCCTGGCGTTCATGATGTACGCCAACGACTACGACGACAACTACGTCCACCTCGCGCTGTCGGACGGATCGACCGGCCAGTTCATCGCCAACAACTGGGGCGACGCCGGAACGAACCTCTGGATGGCCCAGTGGAACAGCTTCCAGCCCCTCCTCCAGCCGTACCAGAAGAACAAGGACATCTTCGACTGCGGAATGGCCACGGATAAGACCCGCATCACGATCTCGCAGGTCGCCGATCCGAACAGCCCCGTGTTCAACCCGGCCAACGCCTCGAGCTTCCCGCTCGTCCAGCTCGGCGCCAACCAGTGGATCGTCGCCCCCGAGAGCGACGCCAACCCCGGGCTGCACTCCGTGTCGGCTTCCTCGGTCGGCCAGGTTGCCGAACTCCCGGTGATGGCGGACTCCTCCAAGCCCGTCTTCTACCTCCCGACCCAGGTCATCAACGCCAACTTCCCGTTCTCCCAGTGGTGGGCCAACGGCGCCGGCCTCCGCCCGCAGGTTCAGAAGCAGTACGCCCGACACGGCGACGGCTCGAACATCACCTGGGCCGACGGCCACGCCAAGTTCAAGAGCCAGACGGCCATGGGACCGATCCCCGATCGCGGCGAGCCCGGTTCCTGGACCTCCGGCCAGCCGTGGCAGGGCTCCGAGCACCCGGACATGTACCGATACGGTCTGCCGGTCGTTCCGGACGATCCTCGCCTGCGATGAGACAGCTGTTCCTGCTAACGGTCCTGGGAGCGATGCTCCTCTCCGGATGCGGGTCCAAGGAAGCCACCGCTTCGTCCGAGCCGGGACAAAGGGTGATGACCGCGGAGGAGAAGGCCGCCATTCAGGCGGAGTTCGACCGATACGGAATGGGAACGAGACGCTAGGATCTCAATGAACCAAAGCCCGACTGTTTCGACAGTCGGGCTTTTTCGGCTTTGGGGAAAGCCGAACGCGCGGCGACGGTGCGGCTTGTTCTGGACGGCCCTACGTTGAAACCACTATCATGAAGGGGATGCCGCCGCTGCGAACCACCTTCACCATCATGATGATCACGGCACTCGGGGCGCTCGGAGCAGCCCAGACGATCTCGAAACCTCTCGCCTTCACCGGCGTCAACCTCGCCGGAGCCGAATTCGGCCCCCACCGTCCCGGCGAAGCCCCGATCTTCGGGCAGGACTACGAATACCCGCACGAAAACGAAGTGCTGTACTTCGCCTCAAAGGGCATGAACGTCTTCCGGATTCCCTTTCGGTGGGAGGCGATGCAGCGGAAGATGGGGGGCGAACTGGTGCCCGAGGAGCTTGCGAGGCTGAGGAAGGCGGTCGCTGCCGTCACCGACAAGGGGCTGGTCGCGATTCTCGATCCCCACAACTATGCCCGGTACGACGGCAAGGTCCTGGGAGGAGGGGACATCGGCGCCAAAGACTTCGCCTTTTTCTGGAGCCGCCTCGCCAAGGAGTTCAAGGCAGATTCGAACGTCTGGTTCGGTCTGATGAACGAGCCGCACGACCTCCCCTCGAAGGATTGGCTCGACGCGGCGAATGCGGCGATCGCCGCCATCCGGGCCGCCGGTGCGAAAAACCTGATCCTCGTGCCTGGCAACCACTGGTCGGGGGCGCACAGCTGGGGCTGGTCCGACAACGCGACGGTGATGCTCGAGGTCCGAGACCCGATCGAGCGGTACGCCTTCGACGTGCACCAGTACCTGGACAAGGACAGTTCCGGCACAAGCAAGGAGATCGTCAGCCCGACCATCGGGGTGGAACGGCTCCGGGCGATGACCGATTGGTGCCGGAAGCACAAGAGGAGGGCGTTCCTGGGGGAGTTCGGGACGTCGGCGAGCGAGGAGGCCCGGGTGGCCGTGCAGAACATGCTCCGATCCATGGAGGCGAACCGCGACGTCTGGCTGGGCTTCGCCTGGTGGGCGGCGGGCCCGCGGTGGGGAGATTACATGTACTCGATCGAACCGAAGAACCTGATCGACCGGCCCCAGCTCGAGTACCTCCGCCCGCACCTTCAACGGACGCGAATGTCGCCGCTGCCCATTGCCAAGGATTAGCGCCCACGGCGAAGTGCCGGGAGTGCGGTTATTGTCAAGGTTAACGCCACATATCAACGACAGGCCAAGGCGCCGAACGCTTCATTGTCACACTAGGTAAAAATGCCGATCACGCCCTCCGACCTTCGCTGCGAGTACGCCGTACGGCCGCTCGGGATCGCGACCTCGTCGCCGAGGCTGAGCTGGAAGCTGAACGGCTCGGAACGCGGCCAGCGACAAACGGGATATCAGATCCAGGTCGCCCAGGACGACGCCTTCGCCGGAATCCTCTGGGACAGCGGGAAGGTTCTCTCGGATCGGTCCCTGCTCGTTCCGTACGAAGGCGACTCGCTCAGGACGGGTCGAAGATACTACTGGCGCGTGCGGGCGTGGGATCAGGAAGGCGTCGAAGGCCAGTGGAGCCCGGCTGAGTTCTGGGAAATGGGCCTGCTGCACGAGAGCGACTGGAAGGCCTATTGGATCGGAAGGCAGTCCGAGCGGTCGCCGCTGCTTCGGAAGGCGTTCACGCTGCGCGAGAGCCCGACGCAGGCGACCCTCTTCGTTTGCGGACTGGGCTACCACGAGTGCTATCTGAACGGTCGGAAGGTTGGCGACCATGTTTTGGATCCGGCCTTCACGCGCTACGACCGGCGGGCGCTTTATGTCGCGCACGATGTGACGGACCAGCTGCTCGCGGGAGAGAACGTGCTCGGGGCGATGCTCGGGAACGGCTGGTACAACTGCCAAACCAAGGAGGTCTGGTCGTTCGAGCATGCGCCGTGGCGGGACACGCCGAAGCTGCTCCTCCAACTCCATGCCACCTATCCCGACGGGAGCCAGGAGACGATCGTCAGCGACACCACCTGGAGAATCTCGGACGGCCCGATCGTCTTCGACGCCCTGCGCAACGGGGAGTTCTACGATGCCCGCGAGGAGCGCGAAGGGTGGACGGTGTCGGGTTACGACGACTCCGGCTGGGCGCACGCGGAGAACGTCGCATCTCCGGGAGGTGCGATCACCCCCCAGACGATGCCGCCGTGCCGCGTCATGCGGACGCTCGAACCCGTTTCGGTCGGGGAGGTTCGCGACGGGGTCTGGGTGTACGATCTGGGACAGAACATCGCCGGCTGGGCGCAGCTGACGGTCGATGCGCCCCGCGGGACGGAGATCGTCCTCCGGTACGCGGAAAAGCTTAAGGACGATGGCGACATCGACCAAAGCAACATC
>DASWVS010000082.1:0-7061 GCA_036401135.1 Fimbriimonas sp. | reverse complement strand
GAACCCGGCCGCCCGCGAGGATGAGACGAGCCCGATCTACGGGATGCCGATCATCGACGTGGATCGTGCCCACACCACGATGGTGATCAAGCGGTCGATGGCCAGCGGCTTCGCCGGTATCGACAACCCGCTCTTCTTCCTCGACAAGAACCTTATGCTCTTCGGGGACGCGAAGGGGTTCGTCGGCGAGATCGTCAAGGAACTCGCCGCTAGCAAGTAGCGCGCAAGGGGCGGCCCCTCGGGCCGCCCCTTTTTTCTGGTATCCACGATAAGATTGATGAGTCAATTATTTCAGGTACAATCTCACCATGGTTCTAGCTGACGAGACGAAGGAAGCCTTTTCGACGTTCCTGATCGCCCACGCCGTCGTGACGCGCATGATCGACCGGCGTCTCAAGGAGGCGGGCGTGGTCGGCATCGAAGTTTACGATGTTCTCTTGGCGCTCGAAGACGCGCCGGAGCGGAGGCTGCGGATGTCCGAGCTTGCCGACCGTCTCGTCATCAGCCGAAGCGGGATCACGCGCCTCGTCGACCGTCTGGAAAAGGACGGCCTCCTGAAGCGCGTCGCCTGTCCGATGGATCGGCGCGCCATGCACGCCGCCCTGACCGACCACGGGCTTGCCGAGCGCGAGCGGGCGTGGCCGGTGTACCGACAGGCGATCGCCGAGCTGTTCGGCCAGCACACCGGCCGCGAGGAAGCCGAGACGCTTCGGAACGTGATGCGGCGGATCATCCAGCAGGATCCGGAAGTTGCCGCCCGGTGCCTGGCATGCGGCAAGGAAGGCCAAGCAGCCCCGACGGCCCCTTGAACCTCAGGCGACGAGCCGGGTCGGGTTCTCGAGATAGCTCTTCACGACGTTGATGAACCTTGCCCCGACGGCCCCGTCCACAACCCGGTGGTCGAAGGAGCAGGTGATGTTCATCCGGCTCCGGATCTCCACCTCGTCGTCCTCGGTGGCGACGACCTTCTTCCTGACCGAGGCGATAGCGAGGATCGCCGCCGCGGGCTGGTTGATGATCGCGAGGAAGTTGTCGACGTCGAGCATCCCCATGTTCGAGATCGAGAACGTCGTGCCGGTGAGTTCGTCGAGGCCCAGCTTGTTATCCCGCGCCTTCTGGGCGAGCTCCTTCGCCTTGCCCGAGATCGCCCTCAACGAGAGCTGATCCGCGTTCTTGATCACCGGGACCGTGAGCCCGCCTTCGAGAGCTACGGCGATGCCCACATGGACCCCGCCGAACTGGAGGAGCGTCTTGCCTTGAAAAGCCGAATTCACCTCTGGCATGTCCCGAAGGGCGAGCGCACACGCTTTGACCACGAAGTCGTTGATACTGACCTTGCCGCTCTCTTCCTCTTCGAACATCCGACGAAGCGAGAGGATCTTCTCGACGTCGACCTCCACGGTCACATAGAAGTGCGGGACCTGCTGCTTGCTTTCGGTCGTCCTCTTGGCGGTGATCTGTCGGAGCCGGTTGAGCTCGATCGTCTGATCCTCGGCGGTTTGCGCGATGGGAGCGGGGGCGGCGGGAGTGCTCGCGGGCTGGAGCTTGACTCCGGCTTCCGCAGCCGCCTTCACGTCCTTTTCGACGATCCTTCCGCCCGGTCCTGACCCGGTGACGGTCGAAAGGTCGACGCCCAACTCGTCGGCGATTCTCCGCGCGAGCGGGCTGGCCTTGAACCTGCCTTTGCCCGTCTGCTGCGGCTCGAGATCCGTCGCCTTGGCTTCCAGCGCCGTCTCCTCGGTCCCTTTCCCCGACGCCTTTGTGGGCTGGTCGCCCGTGACTCCGAATTCGCTCGACGCGGACTCGGGAACCAGCGGAGTCGTGGCTTCCTGCTGCTTCTCGATCGGAGCGCTCGCTGGAGCCGCCGTCGCGCCGCCAGAGGCGCCTTTGCCGCCCCACCCTTCCGGAAGCGCCTCGCCCTCCTTCAGGATGGCCGCGATCGGCACACCCACGGGGACCGTGCCGCCGGCTTCGAGTAGCACGCCCTTCAAGATGCCGGTGTCCGGCGATTCGAGCTCCAAGGTCGCCTTATCGGTCTGGATCGTGCCGATGACCTCGCCCGTCTTGACCTTCTCTCCGTCGCCCTTCAGCCACTCGACGAGGGTGCCCTCCTCCATTCCATCGCCCATTTTGGGCATGATCACTTCGGTCATCAGTTCTCTTGCGTCCTCCGAGATTGAGGCAACAGGTTACCCGGCGAACCCGAACCCTCGTTGGCTATTCCGGTTCGGGCAGCCTGCGCAGGAACGGCACGAGCTGCTCCCCGCTGGGGCTCACCGCCGTGCGGACGTAGTAGCCGCTGGTCGCCGTCCCCAGGCAGAGGCTCTCCGCGACGCCCATCTCGAGGAGTCGCCCCAGGCAGAAGCCGGCGTTGAAGTGGTCGCCTCCGCCGGTGCTGATCTTCGGGTCGTGAACGAGCGGCCCCATGAAGGTCGCGCTGTCGCCCTCGATGTCGGCGGCGGCGCTGCTCCGCGGATGGATCACGACGCCTTGGATGCCGAGTGCGGCGCGAATACGGCCGCACGTCTGTTCGATCGCCGACTCCGGCTCGGCAATCTCGGGCAAGCCCAGGACGGACGCCACCTGGATCGCCTCCTTCAGGTTGAGCCCGAGGATCACCTCCCCGTAAGGCCGAAACTTCTTCAGCATCTGGAGAACCCGCGCTTTGTCCCCATCCGTTCGCTTCTCAGGGTCGGCGAGGTCGAAGAAGAAGAGCCGCTTGGCGGCGCTGAGGTTGGGCAGGACCTCCTCGAGCAAGCCGGACCAGATCGTCTCCATATGCGGCACCATCGTCCAGTTGACCGCCGAGACCAAGCGAGATCGTTCGAAGCTTTCGACGATCTTGTCCAGGCCGATCCGTTCCTTCAGGTTCTTCCAATTGACCTCTTTGATCGGCGTGAGCTTCCCCAGCATCAGCTTGCCGTCGCCAAACTCGAGAGCGTCCGTGTGGCCCGGCTCCGCGACCGAGTAGACGGTGGCGCGATGGGCGAGCTCCTCGAAAACGGGGTGCAGCGTCGGGTACCCGAGGTTGCCGATGTAGGTGATCGGAAGCCCGGCCGCCGCCAGCGCGTTGGCCATGATGGGCCCGTTGCCGCCGAGCTTCACCGTCTGGACGACCAATTCGAAGTTGCTGGAACGGCCTGATGCGGCGAAGACCTTCTCGGCAAAGGTTGCGATCTTCTCGATCGAGGTGTGGCTCTCGAAGTCGAGGCGCTTGTCCACGACGCCGATGATCTCATCGACGAAGCCGTCGTATCCGATGACGGCCGGCAAGTCGCGCAACGATGGCTGGGCTTCCTCCAGCAGGGTCGCGGTCCGGTCTGCGATTTCTTTCCGTTGGCTCATCCTCTCCTCGAACGCGTTGCGGCGAACGCAGAGAAGGCATACCCTACAAGCAAGCCGCCTTGCCTCGCGGCTTCCCGCGAAAAGGAGAAGGCTCTGCAGTCGAGGGGCGATGCGAATCGAGCGACAGCGACCGCGCTGCCGCTCGGAAGGCGGAAAATGGATCTACCGGATGTAGTGGATGAGGGGGCTGTTCAAGTTGTCGAGAAGCATCAGGGAGACCACCGGCAGGGGGCGCTCCTTGGCGACTTCGCGAGCCTCGTCGAAGGATAGCTCTTGGGTGCACATGCCGCTCAGGTCGATCCACTCCGAGAAGCGGAAGGCGCCATCCTCGGTCGAGAAGCAGGCAAGGCCGTGTACGCCCTCGTGGCAGAAACAGCCGTATCGGTTGCTCGCGGGATGATGCAGCACGAAGATGCTATCGGGAAAAGTCTCTTCGAGACCAATTAATGGGAGAGTAAGCGTCTGACTCATTTCCGTTCAAGTTCAGGTGGGTTCGCTGACCCGTATCTTATTGGCTTCCCACGCGCGAAGAGAACGGCTGGAACGCTCAAAGAGGGAAATTGCGCTATCTTGCGCACCTCGGATCAGACTCGCCGGGAGTCGGGCCACCAAGCGCCTTTAGGTACACTCACTCGACTGCCCGGACGTAGCTCAATGGATAGAGCATCAGTCTTCGGAACTGAGGGTTGGGGGTTCGAATCCCTTCGTCCGGGCCAACGCGTCAGCGGACGGCGAAACTGCAGCCGCTCGTCTTTTCCACCGGGGCGTAGCTCGCGTCGAACGCCCTCGGCTTCTCTCCCAGGATCTCCGCCATCGCGTCGTTCATTTCCTTCAGGATCCCCTGGGAATAGCCCGGCCACATCTTCACGACCTGGCCGTCCCGGTTCACGAGCGCCGAGTACACCGAGTTCACCGCTTGGTACGCCTTGACGACCTCAAGCTTGGGATCGGAAACCAGCGGATATGGCATCAGCATCTGGCGCGACCACTTGGCCGCCTGCTCAGGCTTGGCATCGGTGACGGCCACGAAATCGACCCGCTCCCCGAAGTGGTGGTACAGCTTCTGGAGCAGCGGCTCCACGTCCTCGCTGCAGGGGCAACCGTCCATGACGAAGTAGAGGAACTGCGGGCGATCGCTGCGGGTACGCCCTAGAACCACCGGCCGGCCGTCGACGTCGCGGAGTTCGAAGTGAGGCGCTTCCCGCCGGGACATCTCCTGCAGCTTCCGCGTCATTTCGTCCGTGACCGGGTGTTTCGGCCCGCTATCGTAATAGATGCTCCGCTGGATGCTGTGGGGCGTCGCGCGGCTCGCAAGGAAGAGCGTCAGCGCGCCGGTGACGGCGACGCCGAAGCCGGCGGAGAGGGCGATGGTGGTGGCTTTCATGGCTCGCTCGAAAGAAAGTGTATCCCTCGCCCGACGATGGATTCACGGATTCCTACGATCTCACAGTAAGATTCATAGGGACTATGACGACGCACCAGGATACCGCCGTCTCGATCGCGGAGGCCGTTTCACGCTTCCATAAGGACCAGCAGGGGGTCGCCCCGGCGTCCGTCCAAGCTTGGCTAGTGTCCGACGCGGTGCTCGTCCGCTGCGAAGGGGTCTTCACGCCGACCGAGCAGAGCCTGTGCGAAACGACCGACGGGCGTAAGATCGTCCAGAGCGCGAGGCGCGAGCTGCGGGCCCTGACGCGCCGCCAGATCGAGGCGGAGGTGGCCCGGGCGATCGGGGTCGACGTCCTGCGCAGCTACTGCGACTTGGACGTCCGCTACGGAGAGCAGGTGGAGGTCTATATCCTCGCCCGCTCGCTCTAGGGCCCGATGCGAAGCCTCCGAACGCAACTCCTCATCAGCCACATGTCGCTGGTGCTGCTGCTGGCGCTGGTGATGAGCGCCGGGATCACCAGCCTGTTCCGGCTTTATAACGACTTCGAGAGGATCCTCGCCCACAACTTCGCCACCGTCGTCGCCGCCACCGACGCCGAGACCGCCCTCGCCGATCAGGCGCGGGTCTTCGACCTGCTCGCCCAGAACCAGTCCGCAAGGGCCGAACTGCTCGACCGCGACAGTTGGGCGCGCTTCGAGAATGCGATGCAGAAGATGTCCTTCGAGATCTCCTCCGATACCGAGTCGAGGTTGATGACGTCGATGGTCCTCGAGGCGAAGCGCTACCGTGTTCTTTCCGAGGGGCTGCTCGAAGCGAACTCCCGACTCCTCCAGCCCGACCTGCGCGAGAAGGCCGACCGCGAGCTGCTTCCTTCGGTTCAGCGGCTGCGGTTCACGGCGGCCCAGCTTGGCCAGATCAACGAGCGGGAGATCCTCGAGGAGAACGACCGCGTCCGGCGCAACATCCTCGCCGCCGCCTACCGCAGCCTCGCGGTCACCCTCTGCGGCGTTCTGCTGGCGATCATCCTCGCCTTGCGGATGGTTCGGATGGCGCTCAAGCCCTTGGCGATCCTCGCGCGCTATGCGGACTCCGTCGGAGCCGGCGACCTCAGCCAGACGATCCAGGTCCCCCGTCAGGACGAGATCGGCGCGCTTGCCGACTCGTTCAACTCGATGGTCGGCAAGCTCTCCGAGGTGCGCAGCGCCGAAGTGCGCCGCCTCCAGCGAGCCGAGCAGATGACCGACGCGGCGCTCGAATATCTTTACGACCCGGTCATCGTGACCGACGCCAAGGGAAGGATCGCCTACCTGAACCGCGCCGCCGCCGGCCTCTTCGGGCCCCTCGAAGGCGATCGTCGCAAACCCGTCGACGAGCACGTGACCGACATGCGGATCGTACGGGCGATCCAGAAGGCGATCAGCGCCAACGCGGTCACCGCCTCGGAAGACGAAAAGGCGCTCGTCCCGATCCGCGTGGGCGAGGCCGACCGCATCTACCGCCTGCGAGTCGCGCCGATGACGGGGAGCGAAGGCAACGTACTCGGCGCGGTGGCCATCATGGAGGACATCACCCACCTGCGGGTCGTCGACCGGATGAAGAACGAATTCATCGGCGTCGCCTCCCATGAGTTGAGAACGCCGGTCACTTCCCTCCTCTTGTCGGTCCAACTCCTCGAGGAGGGTGCGCTCGGTGAGCTGACGGAGGCTCAGAAAGAGGTTGTGGCCGCCCAGAGGTCCGATCTCGAGCGACTCGAGAAGCTCATGCGGGAACTCCTCGACGTGACCCGCCTCGAGAGCGGCAGCAACCCGCCGCGCTTCGTTCTGACGTCTCCGAACGAGCTGATGGCGAGCCCCGTCCGCGGACTCGCGTCGGAAGCGCAGAGAAACGCCGTCGACCTGCGTATGGAGAGTTGTGAGGACTGCGGCCAGCTGCGCGCCGACAGAAGCCAGATCGGGAGGGTGTTGACCAACCTGATCAGCAACGCGATCCGCCACACTCCGAGAGGAGGAAGGGTGACAGTCCGGGCATTGGCCACGCCCGATGAAGTAACCTTCCAGGTTGAGGATACGGGCGATGGTATTCCCCGGGAATACCTCAAGAGTATCTTCGATCGGTTTGTCCAGGTGCCTGGTGCGACGCAGGGCGGAGCCGGTTTGGGGCTCTCGATCGCACAAAGCATCGTAAGGGCTCATGGTGGACGGATGAATGTGCAGAGCGAGGAGCGGAAAGGCAGCGTCTTCAGTTTTTCGCTTCCGCGAGATCCGTCCGCCGCGGGTGGAGAGAACACAGTTTGAGCGCAAGGATTCTTGTAGTCGACGATGAGACGAAT
>DASWVS010000081.1:0-2643 GCA_036401135.1 Fimbriimonas sp. | reverse complement strand
ATCGCCGCACATCGAAAGGCGGTTCGCAGATCGAAGCCGCCGAAAAGGACCGTATTGACGCCTAGTTTCATCTCTGAACCGCTTCCAGCACCCCTTCGTAGAGGGTCTCGGCTGGAAAAATCGCATAGGGCTCCGCCTCCGGAACGCTTCGCCATCGCCCGACCGACTCCGGGCGCACCGGGATCCTTGCCAGGGGAACCCCCAGGAACGCCTCCAACCGACGCAGGGTCGCCTCCTGGTCGAGGACGAACTCCTCGAACCGAACCTCGATCCGATGGGCCGGGAACGGGGTCGTCCGCATGATCTCGTACTGGTACTGCCAGCTGATCGCGCGCCGCCGCAGCGGGTCTCCGGTCGGCTCGTAGGGGATGCCGAAATCGGCGAGGTCGTCGGTGAGGTGCCCGCCGAGGATCGAGTCGCGGGGATCGCGGTACCAGTAGACGAACCGCACCTCCGGGAACATCCTGACGATCCAGGGGAGGATCAGCGTGGTTTCGGGAAGCTTCCAGCCTTTGAGCGGCGCGTCGCTTTCGAGAACGGAGGCAAGGTAGGAGTCGACGAGCCGGGCGAAGGCGGGATCGATGGGTCCCTCGTGCGCCTTCGAGAAATCCCAATGGAGCCCTCCGAGGTGTCGGACGCTGCGCGCGAAGACTCGGCAGGCTTCGTAGAGATCGTCCGCCGGCACAAGATCGCCGGAGGCGTTGAGGCTGCCCCCCATATAGACGCCGCTCTCGGAAAGGGTGTGCGACATCGCTCGGGTGCCCGAATGGCCCCTGCCGATCACGGTGACGATCATTTTCAGCCTTATTCGAATTCTACTTGGACTCCGGCCAAGATCGCCGCCTCCCCGATGTCGTTTTCCAGAGAGCCATGAAATGCGGACGGATAGGGCGGGAGCCTCGCAACCGCGAACCCTCATCCCAACCCTTCCCCCACAGGGGGAAGGGCTCCGGAAGAGCCCCTCTCCTTGCAGGAGAGGAGTTGAGTGAGGATGCCGCAAGGGTGCGGCTCCCGCCACTGGTGCCTCAGCAGGGGGAAGGGCTCCGGAAGAGCCCCTCTCCTCGAAGGAGAGGGGTTGGGGTGAGGTTTCCGCAAGGGTGCGGCTCCCGCCACTGGTGCCTCAGCAGCCTCCGCTGCTGGGGCTTGCGATGCCCGAGGAAGCTTCGGAAGCGGAGCGGACGGCCGAGGCAACGGCCGGTGCTTCTGGTCGTACACTGTTCGGATGGAAGAGCCGACGATCCGATATTCGAACGGGGAGGTGACCGTCCTGTGGAAGCCGCACCGCTGCATCCATTCCGGGAACTGCGTCCGAGGGCTCCCGGCCGTGTTCGACGTGCGCCGCAGGCCCTGGGTCGATGCCCACGCCGCGTCGACGGACGAGATCGTCCAGCAGGTGTCCCGCTGTCCGAGCGGCGCTTTGAGCTGCGAATGGGACGGTCCGGAAGCCGAGTAGCACAAGCCTACTTTGCCGACTCGACGATGGTTCGGATCAGCTCCTGATCCTGTTGGGCGCCGGTCGAGCGGTTGAAGAGGCCGCTAGGCAGGCCGATGTCCCAATACATCGGGACGAGGCCGTGCCGGTGCGCGGAGCGGGTGACATAGGAGACCCAGTCCCGCTGATAGCGCTTCATCCCCGGGTACTTCGGCTTCAGCCCGACCGCGTACTCGCCGAGGAGGACCGGCACACCCCGATCCACGAACGCCTTTTTCATGCTCTGAAACTGCGCATCGACGTAAGCCTCGTTCGCCCAGTCCTCGCTCGCCTTCGGATCCTTCGCCCCTGCGCCCCATTGCCAAACGTCGCTCTTTTCGTTCAGGGTGAAGTTGTAGGGCGAATAGTAGTGGACCTCCATCATGAGGCGCCCCTTGGCGGAGTCGTCAGGAAGCTTTGAGTTGAACTTGACGCTGTCGTCGATGTTCGTGTTGTAGCCCTGCACGACGAGCCAGCGGTCCTTGTTCCGGCCGCCGGTGCTGCGGACCACGTCGACGAACACCTGGTTGAAGCCGTTCTGAACCTCCGCGTTCTCCGGCGTCGGCGATTCGTAGTTCCCCTCCACGTGGATCTCGTTCGTCCCTGCGAAAAGCAGACGGTCGTCGAAGTCGCGGAAGTTTGTGGCGATCTGCGCCCAGAGCTTGGCGAACTTCTCGTTGACGGCTTCTCGTCGGGCGTAGGTCGGCTGCATCCAGCCTCCGTCCCAATGGATGTTCACCACCGCATACAGCCCCGCATCCGTCGTCTTTCGAACGACATCGGTCACGTTGTCCATCCAGTCGGGAGCCACTCGGTGGAGGCTGTCGGAGTACTGGCTCCAGGCGACGGGGATGCGCACGCTCTTGAACCCGGCGCTCTTCACGGCCTGAAACCAGCTTTTGCTGGTCTTCGGGTTCCCCCAGGAGGTCTCGGTCGGAATCGCCTCCAGGGTGTTGCCGAGGTTCAGGCCGGGCGAGAGCTCTTGGAGATAGTTGCCGGAGGTGAGCGTCGTCGGCTGGCCCGGAACCTCAGGACCGACCGATAGGGAGAGCGCGAGTACGGCGATGGCAGCGCTGCAGATCACGGTTCGAGTATGTGCGAATCGCCGCGCCAGAGGACATATCCGTTTCTACCGTGCCGCTTTCGGCCATTTATACGATAAAATGCCACTA
>DASWVS010000080.1:0-2332 GCA_036401135.1 Fimbriimonas sp. | reverse complement strand
GGCGACGACACGTTCGAGGTGAGCGTCATCCTGCACTCGCCCGCGATCGGGTTCCGGGTGGAGGTCGAAGTCTGGGAGGGCGACCGGATCGTGGCCCGGCAAGGCGAAGAGGGCGGAGCGAGCTACCGGCTGTTCATTCAGATTCCGGACGGCAAGCGCTGGACGCCTGACGCGCCGCATCTCTACGACTTCACGATCCGCCTGTTCGACCTCGAGGGGAGGCTCCAGGACGAGGTCCAGGCTTATGGGGGGCTACGGTCGATCAAGGTACGCGGCGACCGGCTGCTGCTCAACGACCAGCCGATCTATCTCCTGATGGCATTGGATCAGGGTTATTGGCCGGATGGAAACATGACCGCGGCGTCCGACGACGTTCTGCGGCGCGACGTCGAGCTCGCCAAGGAGATGGGCTTCAATGGAGTACGCAAACACCAGAAGGTCGAAGACCCGCGCTGGCTGTACTGGTGCGACAAGCTGGGCTTGCTCGTATGGGGCGAAATGGCGAACGCCCGCAAATGGTCCCTGGACGCCGAAGAGGAGTTTATCGCCGAGTGGGAGAGGGTCGTCCGTCGCGATGCGAACCATCCCAGCATCGTCACATGGGTTCCGGTGAACGAGAGCTGGGGCGTGCCGGGCCTGCGTTCCTCCCATCCCGCCCAATACTCGTTCCTCGAACGGGTCGTCGCCCTGACCCGCCGCCTCGATCCCACCCGCCCGATCATCGACAACGACGGCTGGGAGCATACCGACGTCAGCGACATCGCGGCGATCCACGACTACACCCCGACGGGCTCCCTGATCGAGGACCGCTGGCGGAACGGCATGCCCGAGCGGATCTGGCACAAGAACCTTCTGGTCCACTACCTCGCCGGAGCCCAGTACCGGGGCCAACCGATCGTCCTTTCCGAGGTCGGGGGGCTGCTGATGATCCCCGAGGACACCACCCAGCTCGACCGCCTCTATTCCGTCTACGGCTCGATCCAGACGGTGGACGAACTGCTCGAGAGGTACCGCGAGCTGATCCTGGGCATCGCCCGCATTGTGAACGTCTCCGGTTTCTGTTACACCCAGCTCACGGACGTCGAGCAGGAAATCAACGGCCTGCTGACCTATGACCGGCAGCCAAAAGTTCCGCTCGAGGAGATCGCGAAGATCCACCGGGAGGCGCTCAGCCTCGTTTGGGGTGGCTCTTGAAGAACTCGAAGAGCAGCGCGGTCGCGTCGACCTTGTTCCGGGGCCACTCGTGCTGGCCCTGCTCGATCGTCACCAGGCGCACTTCGCTCCCCTCGCGTCCACCGGTCCAAGTCTCGACCGTGCCCCAGTCGGCTCGGGTCACGATCGGATCCCGGCTCGCGCCCACCGTGTTGGCCCACCACTTGGCGCCGGCGGGCACGGCCAACCCGCGCAGAAGCGCCGACGCCGACGCATCGTAACCGACGAGGGGATCCCTTTTCCCATGGACCATGATCACCGAGACCGGGTCGTCCGGGGCGGAGATCATCGTTTTCGCGGAGAGGCCGGCGATTCCCGCGACGGCCCCCACCGCCGCGATGCGGTTTGAAAGCCGCGAACCGATCAGGTGCGCCATCATCGCCCCGTTGGAATGCCCGGCCACGTAGACGCGTTTGCGATCCACGTGCAGGTCCTTCTCGAGCTGGTCCAGGAGCTTGCCGATAAAGGCGACGTCGTTGACCTGCGTGCCGGTGAGATTGATGAAGCCCGCGTTCCACCCGCGAGGGTCCCCGGCCCCGTTGGGAAACACGGAGATCCATCCTTCCTTTTCCGCCGCTTCCGCCACCCCGAATCCTTTCTCCGCGACGGAAGCGCTGCCCGTATAGCCGTGAAGCGTCAGGACGAGCGGCGTCGGCTTCGAGCGGTCGTATCCTTCTGGAACTCGAAGAACGTAGCTTCGCGTAAGCCCTCCGCTCTCGAGCGTCTTGGAGTACCGTCCTGGAGCGACATCCGGATAGGAAGTCGGAACGATCGTTTGCGGCGCGCATCCGACGACGAGCAGCGCGGCGAGGGTGGAAAGGGAGGGGGCCATCACCTTATCCTACGCTCCGCGGGCGCACTGCGTAAACTGCAACGCGTGGATCAAGTCGAGGTGCTCCGCGTCGACCGGCTGCTGGAAGGGTTCCTGTCGGTCGACGAAGCGACGGTCCGGTACGAGAAGCCGAACGGCGAGATGAGCGATCCCGTCGTCCGGTCCTGTCTCGAGCGAGGGGACGCGGTGGGCGTAGTGCTTCATAACGTTTCCCGGGACCGCCTTCTGTTCGTGCGCCAGTTCCGGTATGCCGGCGTCCGTCACGGCGAGCCGTTTCCGCTGGAAATC
>DASWVS010000079.1:0-4075 GCA_036401135.1 Fimbriimonas sp. | reverse complement strand
CGTAGCTCACGAGCTGAAAGCCGTAGTCCTCGTTCGTTTGGAAGTTGAGCGGATCCTGCACGACGTTGGTGAACTGGCCGCTCGGATCGACGACGACCGCTTCGACGCGGAACTCGCCAGGCAGCGGCGGATTGTCGATCGGATCGTTGTCGCCATCGCCGCCGCAACCCATGAGCAGCGCCGCCACAGCGAGGGCAACGGAGAGGGAAACATGCTTCATACGGTCTCTATTATGCCTGTACCTTGACATTTATGTAAGTGCGCCTCGTTCAATGCTCCATATCACAGCCTGTGCCGAAAGGGAGGGCCCGCGCCCTCCCTTTCGGCCGAGCTCTATTCGAAGCAGCCGGGAGGAGGAGGCGGGGGGCCGCCCGTCTTTGCCCGAAGGACGATGTCGGCAGGCAGCGCGACCGTCTGTCCCGTGGTGAAATTCGGGAGGTCGGCGTAGCATCCGGGGGTCACCGTCGAGTACTCGCCGCCGTTGTAGAAGAACTGGTCCCAATAGCCGGTCAGGTCGCTCAGGTCGACGGAGAACGTTTTGGCCGACGCGGGGAGTTGGGCGCGGAAGGTGCCGTCGACCGCCACCCGGGTTCGGCCGACCTCCCGTGCGAACTCGCCCGGGCCGTCATAGAAGACGATCGTAGCTCCGCCGACGGCCTTTCCGCCCGACGTGCGGACCTTGCCGGTGACGGTGGCGACGCTGTTCCGCACCCGAAGGGGAGCGGAGTAGGTTTTACCTTCGAACGTCGCGCTGACGGTGTAGGCGGTGTTGCTGGTGGCCACCGCGGTGAGGGATCCGCTGGCGTTGATCGTCGCTACGGATGCAGGCGCGTTCGTCCTCCAGTTCGTCGCATTCAGAACGGTGAGTTCGTTTGCGCTGTTATAGCCGATCAGCCGCATCTGAACCGTCTGCCCCGGCCGGAGATTCTCCGTGTCGATATACTTTCCGGCACTGAGCGCCACGACCTGGATGCGGGTGTAGCCGCCGTTGCCGCCATTCCCACCGTCGTCGCCTCCACCACCGCCGCCTCCGCATCCGAATACCAGGATCAGGAGGGATACCACCAAAAGGAAAAAGGGTAGTTGCTTTCTCAAGAGTCGTCTCCCAGCCGCTTTGTCACAGCTACTTGTGTGAAGACTCTACTCTAAGCGCGTTCCGTTCGATTTACAGAAGTGGACGAGAACTTTCGCGGGAACAGCGCCCGGAAGGAGGTGGTTTCCACTTCTCCGCGGCCATCGATGAGGCGGATCGGGACCTCGCCTTCGACGAATTCCGAGAGGGCCTGGAGACAGATTCCGCAGGGAGATCCCCCGTCGACCGTCGCCACCGCGATCTCGACGATAGACCGGTCGCCCTGCGTCGCCATCGCTCCCAGGGCCGCGCGCTCCGCGCAAAGCGTCGCCCCGTACGAAACGTTCTCGACGTTGGCGCCGACGAACACCCGGCCCTCGGCCGTCCGCAGAGCGCACCCCACCGCATAGCCGCTATAGGGAGCGTAGGCGTTCTGACGGGCGTGGACTGCTTGTGAAACGAGGTCTTCCATCGTGACGAGCCCCCTTACTTGAACGACGCGATGGTCACCCCGGCGCCGCCCTCGGCGGGTTCGCCGTCCCGGTACTGGGAGACGGAGGGATGCGCGCGCAGTACGTCGTGCGTCACCTTGCGCAGGATGCCCTCGCCCTTGCCATGAACGATCCGCACGCTCGGCAAACCGGCGAGGACGGCGTCGTCGATGAATTTCTCCAGGTTGTTGCGAGCCTCTTCCGCCCGCTGCTGGATGAGCTGGATCTCGGTGGAGGCGTTCATCGCCTTCGACAGCCGGAGGTTCGTCGAGGGCTTGTTCGCGACTCCCACGGCGGCCTTCTCGGCGAGTTGGAGCTTGTCCACGGGGACCGTGATCTTGAGCATCCCGACCTGGACCGTCGCCGCGCTTCCGCGCGGGTCGTCGACCAGGATGCCGACCTGCTGGTACCCGTCGATGCGGACGCTCGAGCCTTTCTTCAAGCGATCGACCGGCACCGGCTGCTGCTTCTTCTTCGGCAGGAACTCCTGGGCAAAGTCCCTGCCGACGTCCTGCAGCTCCCGCAGCCCCTTTCGCGCCTTTTCCTGGGCCCGAGGATCGGAGGACCCCTTCAGCTCCTCGAAAAGACGGTTCGCCTCGAGACGGATCTCTCGGAGCGCGGCCTCGATGACCTCGTTCGCCTTTCCATGCGCCGTCGCCCGGACCTCCTCCGCTTCCTTCAGCTTCTGGCTCGCGCGCTGCTCCATCCGTTTCAGGTCGGCGGCGCGGCGGTCGGCCTCGCTCTGGGCGATTCGCGCCTGCCGGTGGGCGAGGTCGAGGCGCTCCATCATGACGGCGATATCCTGGGCCTGCTCGCCGAGCCCTTCCCTCGCCTGCTCGACCACCTCCTTGGGGATGCCGTAGCGTTCGGCGATGCGGAGGGCGTGGCTCGCGCCGGGAGCCCCCATGATCAGCCGGAACGTCGGCTTGAAGGTCTTGGCGTCGAACTCCATCGCGGCATTGTCGAACCCCTCGGTGGAGTATGCGAAGGCCTTGAGCTCGCCGTAGTGGGTGCTCGCAAGAACCGTCGCGCCTTTGGCGGACATCGCGGTGAGGATGGACTTGGCGAGAGCGGCGCCCTCGGCCGGGTCGGTTCCCGCACCGACTTCGTCGAGCAGGACCAGCGCCCCCTCCCGAAGAAACTTCAGAGCTTCGGAGATGTTTCGGATGTGCCCGCTGAAGGTCGAGAGGGACTGCTGCACGCTCTGCTCGTCGCCGATATCGGCCCAGACCTGGGTGAAGTGTCCCATTCGGAGATGGATCGCCGGCGGCATGAGGCCCGACTGCGCCATCAGCACGAAGAGACCGACGGTCTTGATGGAAACGGTCTTGCCGCCGGTGTTCGGGCCGGTGATCAGGACGCTGCGCCCTTTGCCGACGGAGAGGTTCAAGGGAACGGCGGTCTCCGGGTTCAGCATCGGGTGCCGTCCGCCTTCGATCTCGATGAAGTTCCCTTCGACGCGCTGGGGGATCGTTCCCTTTAGCTCGAAGCCCAGCCGCGCGCGTGCGAGGAGGAAGTCGACTTCGCCGGCTGTCTCGATGCCCCCGATGGCCTCTTCGGCGACGGCGCCGACCTTGTCGGAGAGCACGCCGAGGATCCGCTGCTCCTCCTGCCTTTCGGACGCCTCGATCTCCCTCAGGGCGTTCCCCAGTTGAAGCACGTCCTCAGGCTCGAGGTAGATCGTCTGGCCGCTTCCGCTGGTGTCGTGGACGATGCCGCGGATCTTGCCTCGGTTTTCGGCTTTGACCGGGATCACGTAGCGGCCGTCGCGAACGGTATAGATCGGGTCGCTCAGCAGGTCCCGGGTTCTCCCCGTGGTGTAGGCCTGCACCCGCTCGACGATCCGCGCCGACGCGCTCTTTTTCCTCTGTCTCAGGGTCGCCAGGGCCGGGGACGCGGAGTCCTTGACCGAACCGTCGGGCTCGAGGCTGTCTTCGATCTGTTGCTCGAGGCGCGGAGCGTCGGGCAACGCCTCCGCGAAAGGGGCGAGCAAGGGGGCGTCCTCGCGTCTCGCGGCGAGGAAGGTTTTGAGGCCGCGCATCGCACGGAGGGCGTCCCCGATCCCGAAGATCTCCTGTCCCCCGAGAACGCCGCCCTTCGACGCCCGTTTCAGCGCCTGCCGGTAGTCCCGCGCCGCACCCAAGGGAGGGACGGTGTATCGCGCCAGCGCCTCGTACGCCTGGCGCGTCGTCTCCAAGGATCGCCAGATCGCGTCGGGCTCGAAGGAGGGCAGGAGCGCCTGGGCTCGCTCAGCGCCAATCGTCGTCTCGCAGTGTCTCTGGAGACGCTCTAGAATGGCCTCGAACTCGAGTACCCGTAGCGCGTGCATCTTCGATTCCATTGTGACAGTGGTTGCGGCGTCGATGGGCCTTGTGCAGACTACCGCCAAGCGGACCGCACCGATTCCTACGCCTACGCGTCAAACTAGACGACATGGTCGCCGCACTCGCCGCTCTCGTCCTGATCTCCGCTCCTACGACGATCGAGTTGACGCCGACGGACGACGTGTGGG
>DASWVS010000078.1:0-4142 GCA_036401135.1 Fimbriimonas sp. | reverse complement strand
CTCCTTTGGCTCCACGATAGGCGAGATGACTTTGAGAAGGCTCTCGAAGCCAGGCACGTCGCACTGAGCGATCCACTCGCTCGCGACTGGATTCCCACCCAGCCTGAGATACTCGCCTGCGGTGGTCGCGGTAGGCGGGTCCTGCAGGGAATGGAACTCGTAACCGAGGCGAATGGCCGGAAGCTTTAGGCCATTATTCCCACGCAGGCGCACTTGCTCCGCCTTCAGCACTCTGCCGATGCCAATCACCGACTCGACGGCGTCGTCACCTTTGGATTGCTTGGGAATGCCCACGATGATCAAGCGGTCGTCCACCTGAACTCGCGCCGCCTGATCTGAGCCAGGTGTGCTCCTGACGACAACGACTTCTCCACCTATGTGCGTCTGTTTCGGTAGACGTTCGACATTGATCCACCAGGCCTGCATAGCAACATGACGATTGTATACGGAGCAGCCTCATGCCTACGCCGTAACATTGCTCACATCGTGTCAGTCTCAGTCCCCCATCAGTCCCCTCTTCCAGGCCGAAAACGGCCCAAATCGGGTACACTTTAGGTTCAAAACACGGGCTTCAGGGCACCTGTTAATCAGCGGGTCATAGGTTCGAGTCCTAGTGCGGCAGCCACTTTTTAGGTTCAAAAAGGCTCCTCGGCCGAGGAGCCTTTCTCTGTTTTGGGGGAGATCCGACTGGTCGCCGACTGGGGGCGCGCTTGTAGGGGGACGTTTTGTTGCTTCTGAGAGGGATGGCCAGGAGAGGCCACTGAGATCGACCCGGTGGCCTCTAAGGGTTCATTTGCCGGAGCTTCCCCGGTTCTGGTGCGTCTTCTGGGTTTTGGCCTGCGTCGGCCCCGGCATGTGGCCTTTGGTCGTATCGTGGACCGGCTGGCCGTTCTCGTTCGTGGTCGAATTCCCGTGCTTCAGCGCTTCGAGCCGCGCCTTCACGTCTTTGGGGAGTTGTTTGCCCATGTTGCTTCCTCCTTGTTCGGCTGCATTATTGAGCGTTCCGCCAGGCAACGCCGGGAATCAGAGGCGACGTCCGCCGGAGGTGATCCCGATCATGGATGCATCGGCCTCCTTCAGCCTGATTATAGAGCAATCGGCCTCCCGCGGGGGAAGGACGCCCGCGACACTCCCGGTATCCTCTCCTCCATGACCCTCGAAGAGCAACTGGCGACCCTCCGCCGCGGAACCGCCGCGATAATCAGCGAGGAGGACCTGAAGCGGAAGCTCGCGAAGGGGACCCCCCTCAACGTCAAACTGGGCGTCGACCCGACCGCGAAGCACGTCACGCTCGGTTGGGCGGTCGTCCTGCGCAAGCTGCGCGACTTCCAGCGCCTCGGCCACCAGGCCATCCTGATCATCGGCGACTTCACCGCCCTGATCGGCGACCCCAGCGGCAAGAGCAAGACCCGCAAGCAGCTTTCGCGCGAGGAGGTCCAGGCGAACGTCGACGCGGTCCTCGAGCAGGTGCACCGGATCCTCGACCGCGAGAAGACGACGATCGTCTTCAACAAGGACTGGCTCGGCAAGATGCAGTTCGAGGACGTAATCCGGCTGTGCTCCCGTTACACGGTGGCGCGCATCCTCGAGCGCGACGATTTCACGAAGCGCCTGGCGGAGAACCGCCCGATCGCGATGCACGAGATCCTCTACCCGCTCTGCCAAGGGATGGACTCGGTGGAAATCGTGGCCGACGTGGAGATCGGCGGCAACGACCAGCTGTTCAACTGCCTCGTCGGCCGCACGTTGATGGAGCAGTACGGGCAAGAGCCCCAGGTCGTGATCACGTGCCCGCTGCTGGTCGGCACCGACGGCGTCGAAAAGATGTCCCAGTCGCTCGGGAACTACATTTCGGTCGTCGACACGCCGCGGGAGATGTTCGGGAAGACGATGTCGATCCCGGACGACATCATCCTGAACTACTTCGAGCTGGCCACCGATTTCCCGATGGACGAGGCGCGCGCGCTCCTCGCGGAAGGGCGGAACCCGCGAGACGCCAAGGTCGCGCTCGCAAAAGAGATCGTCGCTCTCTACCACTCCCGCCAGGCCGCCGACGAGGAGGAGCGGTACTTCGTCGAGACGTTTTCGAAGAAGCAGCAGCCGGTCGAAGCGGAGGAGGCCGCCATTCCCGCCGAGGCGATCGAAGAAGGGATGGTCAACGTCCCAGCCATGGTCGTCGCGCTCGGCCTCGCCAAGAGCAACGGCGCGGCGAAGGACCTCCTCAAGTCCGGCGCCGTCGCGCTCGACGGCGAGAAGGTCTCCGATTTTCGCTTGTCGCTGGATGCCGCCCGGGGGAAGGTCCTCCGGGTCGGCAAGCACCAGTTCCGCAAACTCCAGTAGCGCTTTAACAATCCTCGGTGAGCGGCACATTGCGGTTGATGCGTCAATGCGGCGTGCGTCGCTCCCTGCAGGGATTTCGCGCAACGCCACAGTTGATTGAGTGCCCAACGGCGAAGCCCTCTATCTCTATAGGAGGTCGAGATCGGTTTTTGTCAACCAGCAAAACGAGCAGTTGACGGTTAACGGCCGATACGTTCCTTCATGCGTCAGTGTGGGCGGGCGACGGTACGATACGCGCATGGACGTGAAGCGAGAGCTGGCGGCGCAGTTTCGGGCGGGGCTCGCGATGCTTTCGGACTGCGTGGAGAAGTGTCCGGACGATCTCTGGACGTCGCCCTCGCCACGTATCGACGAGGGGGACCGGATCATCTACCGCAGCTTCTGGCGCATCGCTTACCACGCCGTCTACTTCACCCACCTCTACCTCGGTCAAGGCGAGGATGCGTTCGCTCCTTGGCCGGGGCGGAGGCCGGCGTGGTACGAGGAGATGTGGCACAAGCCCTGGGCGCTCGAGCCGTTCGAATTTCCAGAAGCAGCCGAACCTCCCGCGAGGAACGAGGTTCTGGAGTACATCGCCTACCTCGACGCTCAGGTCGGTCCCATTCTGGATTCGCTCGATCTGGAGTCGTCGGACTCCGGCTTTCCCTGGTATCCGAACCACTCGAAGCTGGCTCACGAGCTGCTGAACCTGCGCCACCTGCAGGGCCACGTCGGCCAGCTTTCGGAGATCCTCCTCGCAAAGGAGATCGAGACCAGGTGGATCAGCAGGTAGCCGCCTTATAATCTAGTCGATGAACCGGCTTGCCGCCTGCGCCGTGCTCGCCATGGGCACGTCGGCGTTCGCCGACCGGGTCGACACGGCCTGGTTTTGGCCGAGTCTCACCGTGGAGACGGGGGAGGAGCTGTTCTGGGGCAGCACCCACCACAGCTATCCCGCGACCTACCTGTTCGACGAGAACCCGGCGACGGCGTGGGTCTTCAGCGGCCTCTCGCCTGCGCAGAAGGTGTCGAAGAACTATATCGGAAAGGAAGAGGCGAAGCCGACCTATTGGATCCGGCTGCGGCTGTCCCGTCCGACCGTTCTCGACGGCTTCGAGATCATGAACGGCTACAACAAATCGGCCAAGACCTTCCGGAAGAACCGGCGGGTGACGGAGGTCGAGGTTTGGGACGGCACCACGTGGTTCGAATCCGACCATGACCGGCCCCTCAAGTCGACGCGGCTTTCGGACCGCATGGGCTGGCACCGGGTGTCGCTGCCGAAGAGAAAGTACGAGAACGGGCTCACGCTGAGGTTCACCGGTTTCCGCGGAGACCCCTCGCTCGACGTTGCCCTCTCGGGCATTCGGCTCCTGAAGAACGGACGGCCGCTCAACGTGCGCGCGCTGCAGGTGGTGGGGTTCACGAACGGCTCCGACTGCGGGTGAGGAACGGTCTGGTACGCCTCCCGGAGGGACGGCAGGACGATCATCGAGAGCAGTTGGGGCGAGGGGCAGGGCGAGCCGGTGTTCTCCGACGATGGCCGATACCTCGCCGGCCTGAAGATCCAGTCGAATAAGTCGGCGAGCGCGTGGGTGCTCGATACGCGCAACGGCAGGATCGTCCGGCGGAAGAGGGTCCCTTACTCGGACGACTACGAGATCGACTGGCGGCGCAACCGCTTCGAGTTCCGTACCTACGGAGGCGAAAAGCCGTTGGCGGCTCTCCGCCCTCGATAACCTCTTTCCAGCTCGCGCCTCTCCTCGCAAGGTTGCGGCCTCGTCACCGTTTCCTCTGCAGCCTCGGACGATCGGGGATCGAGG